>CALCPT010000312.1 GCA_937897265.1 uncultured Alcaligenaceae bacterium | reverse complement strand
AACCCTGCCAGCAGGACGCTCCCTTGTTTCAATAGCTCTGGCTCAGCTCGCTCGCGCTCGAGCAAACCACTCAAGTCTTGCACAAACGTCAGTAATTTTTGATTTTTCAAGTGGACATCCTGCATAACAATGATTGAATTAGGCGAAAGCCATTGACCCGAGGACCATAAACGAACTTGGGAGCCCTTAACTTTTCTCTGATCTGCTCTGAGAGCACAAGCTTAGCAAGGTTCGTCGCTTTCTGTCTTCTGTCTTAAGACCTTCACCTCGCCCGACACCTGCGTTGACAGCACCCGAGCAAGTTTCTACTATCGTAGGCAATTAGGAGACACTATGCGGATCGTTGACTTACATTCACACTGGGGCACAGAGCGTGGCTACGTCCTGCGTTCGGCCGACGCACTGACACAACAAAAAAGCACCTGGAACTCAACTCCAAAGTACGACACCGAAGAACAAATGGCGGCCTATCTGCGCGCTAATCAAGTCAAGACTATCTTGGATTTTGGTTTCACCAAAAATCTCTCAATTGAAGAAGTCAAACCTCTACACGACTATGCCATCGAGACTCAGGCAAAGTTTTCAGATTGCATTTTTGGTAATTGGCTGCAGATGGATCCGCGCTTAGGCCAGACCGCTGCCGATGAGCTTGAACGCTGCATCAAACTAAGCAAAGGCTTTGTGGGCTTTTGCGTATCTGGCTCGGGTACCGGCTTTGCCGCCAGTGATCCAATTTATCACCCCATTTACGAAGTCCTGCAAGCGCACAACCGTCCTGCACTCGTCTTGGTGGGCCACACTGGGGCGGGCGCGGGTTTACGCGGTGGGGCTGGCATCAAGCTCGACCTCTGCCACCCGCGCTATATCGACGAACTGGCGATTGATTTTCCGGATTTGCAAATTATCAGCGGGCGACCCGCCTGGCCATGGCAGGATGACATGATTTCGATCATGATCCATAAGCCTAACGTCTGGAGTGAAGTGCACGGCTGGTCGCCCAAATACTTCACCGATCCCTTTAAAAAGGAAATTCGGTCACGCTTAAAAGATCGAGTGATGTTTGGTGCTGACTACCCTTTGTTTCGGTATGAACGTCTGGTGCAAGACTGGAAAGACTTGGGCTATACCGACGACATCCTTGAACGCGTGTTTCATCGCAATGCCGAGCGTTTGTTTGGCATCACAGAGGTCAAATAATGGATTTATCACTGAGCGGAAAAATCGCCTTAGTCGGCGGTGCAAGTCAAGGAATTGGCTACGCGATCGCGCATCTATTGGCTTCAGAGGGAGCAACTGTCGCGATGGTCGCCCGCAAAGAAGAACCACTCAGCGAAGCCTGTGCAAAGATATCGGCTGAAACGGGCGCAACAACATTCGCCATCGCCGCTGATATCCGCAAGAGTGCTGACTGCGAAAGGATCATTTCGCAGACCTTGAGCGAATTTAAACAGATCGATATTTTGGTTAACAATGATGGAGCGCCGCCGTTAGGCGAACTTGAAAGTTTTGATGATGTTGCCTGGCAGAAAGCCATTGAGCAAAACCTCATGAGCGTCGTCCGACTATGCCGTGGGGCTCTGCCGTCAATGAAACAACAAGGCTGGGGTCGTATCGTTAACATCACGGCGCTGTCGGCGATTCAACCCATTGCACGCTTCGGGCTCTCGGTAGCCACCTGGGCCGGAGTATTAGGTTACGCAAAAACGCTGTCACTCGAGCTCGCGAATCAAGGCATCACCATCAACACCATCTGCCCCGGGCGAATCGCAACGGGGCGATTAGCCACCGTTTTTGGCAGCGGCACCCCAGGTCAACTTGAGCAAGAACAGATGGCTCAAATTACTAAACTGATCCCCATGGGAAGAGTGGGCGAGCCCAACGAAATTGCTGGCTTGGTTGCATTTTTATGCTCGCCTTGGGGGGCTTATATGACCGGCACCGTGCAACACGTTGATGGTGGCAGGCTCGGCAGCTTGCTCTAAGCATTTGCATTTGCCACTGAATTGAAAACCTTTTTATACAGAACTAAAAAAAATGAACTCAAACCACCAAGACAACACAAATCCACCTGACTCACCAGACTTCGTGCCTTGGTATTTTCGCTCGCTGGATTTTGAACAACTGTGGCGCGACTATCCACCACCGCCAACTTACTTTCACACCACAGCAAAACTATCTCGCGACGAAATGCGTGCACTACAAGAGGAGCGATTTTTAAAAACCGTCGCACGCGGTTGGGAAATCGAGTTCTTTAAACGGCACTGGACTGCCCACGGCTTAGTCCCCACCGATATCCGTTCGCTTGATGATTTGACCAAGATTCCGGTCTACGACGTCAACGATATTCGCAAAAGTATTGAGCGCAATCCGCCCTTTGGCGATTTCATGGGCATCTCACCTGAAAGCGGCAAACATATGCCTTTGGTGTTGCAAACCAGTGGCGGCACAACCGGGCTACCGCGTCCGATGCTGTACTCCCCTCAAGACCGCGAGACCATGGCGATTTTGGGCGGGCGTCGCATGGCGATGCACGGTATCAAACCTGGCGATATGGTGTTGGTGACTTTATCACTTGGATTGGGCAATGGCGGCATGGCGCCACGCGAAGCACTATGGCGTTACACCGGTGCGGTTCCGGTGATGACAGGTAGTGGCGCAAACACTCCAACCCGCCGTCAGATTGAGATCATCAAAGCATGGGGCATCAAAGTCATTTTGGGGTTTCCGGCCTACCTGAGACACATGGCAATCGTTGCGCGCGACGAGCTGGGCATCGATCCAAAATCTTTAGGGATCCGTTTACTAGGAACCCACTTGGGGATGGAAAATCGCGAACTGCTCGAAGACCTTTGGGGTGCGAAGGCCTTTGATATGTATGGTACGCACGAAAGCGGCATGCTTGCCGCCGAATGTGAACATCAAACCGGCATGCATGTGATGGAAGACGCTTTCATCTTAGAGATGGCAGACCCAGATACTGGAAAAATTTTGCCAGACGGCGAAAAGGGTACAACCTACATTACCACTCTCTACAAATACGGTGCCCCGCAGATTCGTTTCAACGTCAATGATATTTCAGCCTTTCACACGACCACCTGTCCCTGTGGCAATACCTCGCGGCGACTAAAGCGTATTTTTGGTCGCAACGACAATATGGTGAAGTTACGCGGAGTCAATGTGTTCCCTGAGGCCGTGGGCGCGGCTGTGCTCGAAGATAAACGCCTGAATGGTGAATATTTTTGCTTTGTTGATCGGGTTGGCGAGGCGTTGACCGACCATATGGATGTTTGGGTTGAAGTCATCGACCCGACGGCCGACTTAGCGGGCTTACGCGAAGATCTTGAACGACGCATGAAAGAGGTGCTCAGCCTAAAGGTTCAAATCACGCCGGTAAAAAAAGGCGATCTGGATAAATACACCATGACCTCACAGAGTTCGAAAGTTAAGCGTCTGCTAGATCGCAGGCACTAACGGGCTTCAGGGTTTTGCATTGCAATCTTTGAATAGTCGGTATGATCATCGGAGTCACATAGTTGAAGCAGACAACTCGCAGAACCATTACTAAGGGGTCACTCTATGCGCATCATTCTCGCACTGCTCGCTTTGCTTGCCTTGCCGCTGCAACCCACTTGGGCGACTGAACCGATGAAATGGGTCACAAGCTGGGCAGCATCCATCCAAGGTCCCTACCCAACGGGCAACCCCTCGGCGCAGCCAAACATGCATGTGGTGTTTCCGACGCCAGCCACGGGTGCGCGTAACCAATCGTTTCGCTTGATGGTCAAACCAGGAGTCTGGGGTGAGCAAACACGTATCCGCTTATCGAATGCGCTTGGTACACAACCCGTCACGTTTTCTGACGTCTATGTCGGCCTGCAACTAGGCAGCGCCGAACTTGTCCGCGGCACGAACAAACCCGTTACCTTTTCAGGCAATCAGGCTGTCACCGTTCAGCCTGGCGACTCAGTCTGGAGCGATTCGGTCACTCTACCGTTTGTCACCGCCAACAATCACGACTTGTTGGATGGTCGCAAGCTTGCGGTCAGTTTCCATATACCGGACGCGAGCGGCCCGATGACCTGGCACGCCAAGGCGCTACAGACCTCTTATGTCACCTTGCCGGGTTCGGGGGTGCAAACGCACGATGAGCGCGAAACAAATTTCCCGTACTCAACTGCCTCTTGGTTTTTCTTAGATGCTGTCGATATGCGGGCGCCTGCCGATACCAAGGTGGTCGTTGCGTTTGGCGATTCAATTTCAGACGGCACGTTCTCAACCATGAACGGCGACGATCGCTGGCCTGATGTATTAGCTCGGCGTCTGCGCCATCAATACGGCTACAAGGTTGTGGTGCTGAATGCCGGCATTGGCGGCAATCAGATTGCTGGGCCAGCTGAGTATTCGCCCATTAAACCGTTTCCAGGCGGCCCATCCTCTTCAATGCGCCTCGAGCGTGACGTCATGCAGCTCTCAGGGGTTACCACGATGATTTGGCTGGAAGGCATCAATGACTTCAGTAAGAATGGCATGGCCTCGACAGGCAGAGTGATTGCACAAATGAGTGATGGGGTCAAACGCCTGAATGCTGCCGGAATTCGGGTGATTGGCGCCACAGTTGGTACAGCCTTAGGGAGCACCAGCGCCGCACACGGGTTTCCTGAGCAAGATCAAAAGCGCAAAGTTTTAAACACCTTCATTCGGTCTTCGCCTATTTTTGCTGGAGTGATCGACTTTGATGTCGTGACACTTGATGTAGAAACTGGGCAAATGAAGCCCGAATACGTACCCGATAGTACTGTCGGGGGGCCCGGCGACCGCTTACACCCCAACCGGGCTGGCTACCACGCCATGGGTGACTCGATTGATCTAGAGATGCTGGTCGCGACCAATCGCTCGAAACCAAAAAATTGATCCGTAACGCGCCAAAACTAAATATTACTTTATTTTTGGCGCATCAATCTGAAAGACCTGAAGCCGTAGGTTCGCGCCACTTTGGGTTGTAACGCCTTGAAACTTCTTCGCCCCTTTGCACTCAAAAATACAACTATCTGCTGGGGCTTGCTTACTCTATACTCCGACACTTCACAGACTAGTGGAAATTACCTATTTTCCGCTCGGTCTAGAGTCGTCTTGCCTAGTGAATTCTTATATTTAAAAAGCTTAGCTTGGGTCGTTCAGGATGTGGATAGTTAGAACTGCGCTAGAGAAACCTTACACGTTTATCGTGATGGCCATTCTCATCCTGATCACGACGCCACTGGCAGTGATGCGCACCCCAGTCGACGTCTTGCCCGAAATCAATATCCCAGTCATCAGTGTGATCTGGAGCTACAACGGCTTGTCCGCCCAGCAAATGGGCAATCGCATCACCCAAACGCACGAACGCACACTCACCACCACCGTCAATGACATCGAACACATCGAATCACAGTCGTTGGGTGGCATTGCGATCATCAAAATCTTTTTCCAGCCAAACGTCAATATCCAAACCGCGATTGCGCAGGTTGTGTCGGTCTCTCAGGCGGTGCTGCGCCAGATGCCCCCTGGTATTACGCCGCCGCTAATTATCAAGTACACGGCTTCCTCGGTACCGGTCATTCAATTAGGGATGTCGAGTACCGTTCTTGCTGAAAAAGAATTATTCGATGCAGCCATTAACATTTTGCGACCGCAAATCGTCACAATTCCAGGTCTTGCCATGCCGTTTCCCTATGGTGGCAAGGTACGCGCCGTCTCGGTGGATATCGACCCACAAGCCTTGCTTGCCAAAGGGATGACCTCATCGGACGTCATCAATGCCATCACCACGCAAAACCTGACGCTACCCGCTGGCACGACAAAAATTGGCGATACTGAATTTAATGTGTCGCTAAATTCGTCCCCGCCTAGCATCGCCGAACTCAACAACATCCCGGTGCGAACCGTTAACGGTGCCACCACTTTTTTACGCGAAGTTGCACACGTACGCGACGGGTTTTCACCTCAAATCAATATTGTCCGGCAAGACGGTCAGCGTGGCCTACTGCTCACCGCACTCAAAAATGGCGGGGCCTCAACGCTTGATGTTGTCAACGCATTAAAAGCAAAGCTACCCTCTTTATTACCTTTGCTACCCGAGGGGATCGAGGTCAAACTGTTGGCCGATCAATCTATCTTCGTCAAAGAAGCGATTGCAGGCGTGGTGCACGAGGCGCTGATTGCTGCAGTACTCACGGCAATCATGTTGCTGCTATTTTTGGGCAACTGGCGCACCACCGTCATTATTGCCATTTCGATTCCACTCTCTATTTTCAGCTCGCTGATTGTGCTGCATTTACTGGGTGAAACGATCAATATTATGACGCTCGGCGGCTTGGCGCTTGCAGTCGGCATTTTGGTCGATGACGCCACAGTCACGCTTGAAAACATCGAGCGACATATGCATATGGGCAAAGGGTTGTACGAAGCGATTATGGAGGGTGCAGGCGAAATCGCCGTACCAGCCTTTGTCTCGACGCTCTGTATTTGTATTGTGTTTGTGCCGATGTTCTTTTTGGGCGGTGTCGCAAAATATCTGTTTGTGCCACTCGCTGAGGCTGTGATCTTTGCGATGCTGGCGTCTTACATTTTGTCGCGTACGCTAGTGCCGACCATGGCGCATCTATTGATGGGCAATATGACTAACACGGGGCGTATTGATCGGGCTATCTACGCCGTGCATGTTCGCTTTAACGAGCGCTTCGAGAAATTTCGTACAGCTTACGTGCTGTTGCTTAGTCACTTACTGACCCACCGTAAACAGTTCATCTTTGGTTTTCTGTTCTTTTGTCTTGCGTCGTGTGGCATCCTTGCCCTGCTTGGGCGCGATTTGTTTCCGCTGGTCGATACAGGTCAAATCAAACTGCACATGCGTGCACCAAGCGGCACTCGGGTCGAACGCACGGCCATCATTGCTGATGAAGTGCAAACAGTCATTCGCAAAGTCATTCCAGAAAAGGATCTGGCTGGGGTTCTAGACAACGTCGGCCTGCCAAATAGCGGTATTAATCTGTCTTACAGTAGTTCGGGCACGATCGGCGCCTTTGATGCCGACATTATGATCACGCTGAAGCCGGGCCACCGCCCAAGCGAAGAATACATGGAAGCCCTCTTGCCAGAGCTACGCAAGAATTTTCCGGATGTTGAATTCTTTTATCAACCTGCTGACCTGGTGACGCAGATTTTAAATTTCGGCATCCCAGCAGCGATTGACGTGCAGATTGTTGGGGCCAATTACGCGGCCAACCAACAACTTGCCAGCAAGCTAGTCACTAAAATTGCTGGTGTGAAGGGCGCAGCCGACGTGCATATTCATCAGCGTCTTGACAAACCTTCAATTGCGCTAACGATGGATCGTACGCGCATGCAAGGCTTGAACCTGACCCCTGCGGATCTGGCGCAAAATGTATTGCTACCGCTTTCGGGCAGTGCGCAAACCACACCTTCATTTTGGCTCAATCCCAACAACAACATCAACTACTCAATTCAGGTGCAAGCACCACAGTCAAAGATTGAATCACTTGATGATTTGTTGCGTCTGCCGGTCGGCCCGTCAAACGCTGCGGCCTCAAACGTCTTAGCCGCCGCCAATGCCGCGAGCGGGCGCAGCACGCAGTTACTAGGCAATCTGGTCACGGCAACGCCAACGGCGGAATTTGCGATTTTGACGCGCTACAACATCCAGCCCTCGATCGATATCTATGCCAACGTGCGTGGACGTGACCTGGCGGGTGTGGCGAACGACATTCAAAAAATCATGGATGAGGCGAAAGCAGAGCTACCGCGTGGCAGCCGGATGGTCATGCGCGGTCAGGTCGAGACAATGAAAAATTCATACACAGGCCTGGCCGTTGGATTGCTCGCGGCAATTGTGTTGGTCTATCTGCTGATTGTGGTGAACTTTCAATCTTGGTTAGATCCGTTCATCGTCGTGGCGGCACTGATTGCCGCGCTAGCAGGTATTGCGTGGATGCTGATTTTGACAGCCACCAACCTGAGCGTACCGGCGCTCACGGGTGCCATCATGACCATGGGTGTCGCAACGGCAAATAGCGTTTTAGTGATCTCATTTGCCCGACAACGCTTAGCCGATGGCCTACCTGCTTTATCTGCCGCACTTGAGGCCGGCTCGACTCGTTTGCGGCCTGTTTTGATGACAGCGTTAGCAATGATTCTTGGGATGATCCCGATTGCCATTGGTATTGGCGAAGGCTCAGAACAGAACGCACCTTTAGGCCGCGCGGTGATCGGCGGACTACTCTTTGCCACCGTTTCAACCTTGTTTTTTGTGCCGGTTCTTTTTGCGTCCTTTCATAGAATGCTGGCGCTGCGCAACGACCAACGAAGAGCTCCTACATGACAGAAGAACGCCACGCACATCAGGGCTTGCCTGAGTTTCATAAACACGGCCCCGATCATGACCTGAGTCGCGCCCGAGTGATCAAAAAGACAAAACTATTTGTCATTTTGCTCTTGTTACTCTTGGGCTTTGGGTTGACCAAGACCTTGTTCACCCGCTGGTCTTATGGCGACGTGCTAGCCCAACGCGCTGAACAAAACACCCTCATGCATGTGCTGGTGACCAAGCCTGCGCAGCCCGCCGCGAATGGCCCTAACACCAGGCTCGTACTACCGGGCACTTTGCTTGGCATTCACGAAGCTCAAATTTATTCACGCGTCAACGGCTACGTCAAACAGTGGCTAAAAGATATTGGTGACACGGCAAAAAAGGGCGAAACGCTCGCGATCTTAGATATCCCCGAAGTCAATAAACAGGTCGAAGAAGCCACCGCAAATTTTCAATTGGCCAAGACGGCTTTCGAGCGCTGGAAGCGCCTGCGTGCTGAAGACGCCGTGTCGCAACAAGAACTCGATGAAAAAACTGCGCTCTTTAAGCAAACAGAAGCTGTCTTAAAACGTCTGCGCGACCTGCAAGGTTTTGGCACCGTGGTTGCCCCGTTTGATGGCACGATCACCCGACGCAACGTCAACATGGGCGACCTGGTAAATGCCGGTAACGTAGGCACGGCTCAATCAATGTTTACCATGGCCAATGTCGACAAACTGCACGTCTATGTGTACTTACCCCAAGATCGCGCTGGGCAGATCAAAATCGGCGACGAAGTGTTAATCACTCAAAATAGCGCGCCTGACAAACCGGTTAAAGGGGTGATTGCACGCACAGCGGGCGCCATTGATACTGCGACACGTTCGCTCCAAGTTGATATCGAAGTCCCCAACGAAGGGCGTGTGCTGATGCCCGGCGCCTACATTGAAGCCACCTTGAAAATTGCGACGGGCAAGCAGTTGATTGTCCCGACAAACGCCTTGATTTTTGGTGCGGGCGGCCCTTTTGTGGCCACAGTCAAAGACAACAAGATCGTGAAGAAAAAGGTTTCGCTCGGCATCGATTATGGCTTGCAGGTCGAGGTTCGAGCTGGCTTGACCGCTGATGAAGATATCGTCTTGAACCCACTCGACTCGATTACCGACGGTCAGGTCGTCAAAATCGAAACTCCTCCTAAGCGCCCATGAAACGCTCGTTCGCTCTTTGCTTGATCGCGTTAGCCTGTGCGGGTTGCTCGCCGATTGGGCCTGACTATGCGCGCCCAGAACTTGATATGCCGGCTAATTGGAAAACCCTGCCCGGTGCAGATGCGTCTTTATGGAAAATTGCCGAGCCGTCTGACAATCAACCCAAAGATAAATGGTGGACTCACTTTAACGACAAAACACTCAATCAACTGATTGAGCGCTGCCTTGAAAACAACAACACCCTCCAGGCTTCGATTGCGCGCTTAGACCAGGCCATCGCACAAAGCGAAGCACGTGGCGCTGCGCTGCTACCAACGCTCTCGGTCTCAGGGACCGCCTCACGCACCCTGACGTCAGCCAATCGTCCCACCACGACCTACGACAGTGTCAACATCCAAACGGTTCAAAATGACTTCAGACCCGTTGCACTGATGACCTACGAGATCGACTGGTTGGGCAAAGTGAGGCGTGACGTTGAAGCCTCGCGTAATACTGCCGATCAAGCTGCAGCCGACACCGAGAATGTGCGCTTGTTGTTAGCCGCACAGGTCGCATCGTCTTATATTTTGCTGCGCCAATACGATGAAGAAATTCGCGTGCTGACCATGATCGTCGGCTTGCAAGAGAAACTACTCGGGCTGATTCAAAAACGCTACGACTTGGGTGCTGCCGGCCAAACTGAGCTCTCTCAACAAAAGGCACTGGTGCAGTCAAGCGGAGCACAACTTGAGTTGCTGAACAACTTACGCAATCTTCAAGAGAACCTACTCGCGACTCTTACCGCGACCCCCGCCGCTAGTTTTAAACTCCCAGCTGGACGCCTGCCGCAGACCTTACCGGCTTTTCCGGTCAGCGTCCCTTCAAATCTACTTGAGCGTCGGCCCGATGTCGCTGCGGCAGAGCGCGCGATGGCTGCCGCAAACGCACAGATCGGTGTCGCGAAGGCCGCATTTTTTCCATCCTTACTGGTCGCGCCGGCCTTTATCGGTGGCGACTCGAACAATATCACGACCTTACTGAATTTACCCTCTCTGCTGTGGTCGATTGGCTTGACCGCTACCCAGACAATCTTTGACTCAGGGCGTACCAGCGCGAACTATCGCTTTGCCCAAGCGGGCTACGCCGGTACGCTTGCCAATTACCGACAAGTGGTACTAGTCGCGATGCAAGAAACTCAAGATGCGATGAGCGGCATCCAACAGTACTCGCGCGCACGACTCAAACAAGACGAGGCTGTCACAAACCTGAACCGTGCGCTAAAAGTCAGTGCAGTGCGATATCGCGAAGGCCTGGATACCGCACAAACACTCGCCTTGTTGCAACAAAACCAACTGACCGCCGAGCGCATCAAGTGGCAAATGCACGGCAACCAGTTTTTAGCCAACATTGCCCTTGTCAAAGCCTTGGGCGGTGGCTGGGAAGGCTTTAAACAAGCAGAGCCCATTGTTCGCGTGCAGGATGAAATCTTGGCGATTTATCAAGGTTCGGAATAAAGACACGAACACGCATCCCGCTGGAGCGCTGTTTCGATATTCGCTGTTCGATATTGATGGCCTGAGATCACTGTTTGCTGGCGTTATGTAAATCTGCTAGCTCAAGGTCTCGCAGCTTGGGGGCCGCTAACCAACACACCACCACCACCAGCAACGTCATCACACCGC
>CALCPT010000311.1 GCA_937897265.1 uncultured Alcaligenaceae bacterium | reverse complement strand
TGCGCAAGAGCCTCTGCGCGGGTCAAGCATGAGCCCTGATAGCCTACAGCGCGCAAAAGTTGTTCGCAGAAATTCTTGTTTGACTTGACAGGACTTGAGCCCCACAACCGACCTTGCAAAAGTCCAAAATAAACATTGTCTAAAACACTCAATGAACCAAATAATTGCGAGGTTTGATAAGTGCGACTCAAGCCGCTGCGGCCAACCTCAGCCATGCTAAGCCCGTTGAGTTGCCGGCCGTTCATGTTGACTGTGCCGTGCGTCGCTTGATAAAACCCGGTCACAAGATTAATCAACGTTGTTTTGCCGGCACCATTTGGGCCGATCAAGCTCGTCACGCGTCCGCTCAGCGCGCTTAAGGTCACGTCTTTTAAGGCGTGATTACCGCCGAAGACAACGCCGAGCTCTTTGAGCGTGAGTTCGGCTCGATCCGCTTGCTGGCGGCCATGGGCGTTCATCAGTGTCTGTAGCGAGACCCGCTGTGTCGGCGCATATGTCACGGGCTCGTAGCGCTTTGTCATTCGACGTTCGAGCGCTTGCCCCAATTTGACCGCAGCACCTGCCATGCCATTGGGGGCAATGAGCAACACCACCAGAAGCAAACCGCCAAAAAAAATCAAACGATATTCTGCCAGCATCGACAGTGATTCAGGTAGCAAGATTACTACGAGAGCCCCTAGCAGAGGGCCCGCAGCGTAGCCCACCCCTCCGATCATCAGCATCAATAAAAAAATCAATGACTGAAAAAAGGGAAACGACTCAGGGCTAATGAAGCCATTCATACTGGCAAACAACGAACCCGCGATCCCAGCCAGCGCAGCCGACAGGCTAAACGCAATGACACGTACGACTAAAAGTTTTGCGCCTGAGGCACTCGCGGCAATTTCTGCGTCGCGCGTGGCTCGAATGATGATCCCCCAGCGACTGCCAGCAAACCACGCATACGCTGGGATCAAGACCGCGCTCAGAAAGACTGCGAACCAAGTGAGTTGCAGGCCACTGATCTCAGTACCGGCAAACATGGGTCGGGCAATGTTCATGATGCCATTCCAGCCACCCGTGAGATCTTTCCATTCAGCAATCCCTTGTTCAACAAAGTAACCGAAGGCGATGGTGATCATTGCAAGGTAAGGCCCTTTGACACGCAGGGCGGGTAGTGCGAGCAAGGCACCGGCTAAGCCAGCAAGGATGGCTGAGCCAGCCATCGCTACTGCGTAGGGCACGCCCAGCTTCATTGTTAAGAGCGTACCCGTATAGGCGCCAATTGAGTAAAACGCGGCGTGTCCGAGGGATGTCTGGCCGGCCAAGCCCATTAAAATGTTTAATCCCACGCCAACGGTTGCGGTGATGGCAACAGTTCCCAGTACCAGTGATTGATAATCGTTGATAAAAAAAACAGCAATCGAGCCAATACAGAGCCAAATACAACCGACTAGATTTGCTGAGCGTAAATTGTTCATCATTGTTCCGTGAAGTCTCGTTCGTTCAGAGCAACGAGTTCAAACTTTGTTGATTCCGCGTTTGCCAAACAGCCCGACGGGCCGAACAGCGCGGTGATGCCACGCTCGGGCAGTTGCAGCGCCACGTCCAGGGTGAAGTCGCGGCGCGCCAGCTTCAGTTGCTCGCGATAAAAGTGCAGCTGGCGCTCGGCATCGAGGCCAGCCATGAAGAAGTCCAGTCCGATCTCGCCGACAGCCACCAGCCGCGGATCACCGTGGTGCTGCTCCAGCGCCTCGGCCAGCAGGGCCAGGTCTTGCTCGCCGGCCCGCATCACATACATGGGATGGATGCCCAGGGCATAGACGAAGTCATGCTGCTGGGCCAGGTGGCGCACCGCG
>CALCPT010000310.1 GCA_937897265.1 uncultured Alcaligenaceae bacterium | reverse complement strand
TCGAGCGTCAAACCCCGCTTGCACCGAGAGCAGCATTGCCAGGTCGGGGATGTTGCGGGCCATGGGGCCCGTGACGCTGAATTGCTGAAAAAAGACTTCTTCGCCGGGGCCGTGTGGCACGCAGCCCGGCGAGGTTCGAAACCCAAACACATTATTGAAGGCTGCAGGGGTACGCAACGACCCCATCATGTCCGAGCCGTCAGCGACAGGCAGCATATTTAAGGCGAGGGCAACGCCCGCACCGCCGCTACTACCGCCGGCACAGCGTGAGGGATCAAAGGCGTTGCGGGTGATGCCGTAAACGGGGTTATAGGTGTGCGCGCCCAGACCAAACTCAGGCGAATTGGTACGCCCCACAAAAATCGCTCCGGCGGCACGTACGCGCGCATTGGCAGCTGAATCGGTTGTGGTGACTTGCCCTTTAAAGATCGGCGAGCCATTGGTGGTGATCATGCCCGCCACAGGGGCGATGTCTTTGGGCGCCTGCGGAAACCCGTGCAGTACGCCCATGCTCTGTTTGCGATCGAGTTGTGCATCTCGCTCGCGTGCTTGAGCAAATAGGGCGTCGGGCTCAGGCATGGCAACGATGGCGTTGACGGTTGGATTTTGTTGGTCAATTTGCACCAAGAACGCTTCGAGAACCTCGACACAAGACACTTCGCGTCGGTGGATCGCGCGCGACAGGCTGACAGCATCGAGTGAAACAATTGAATTAGAGGGGGCGGTGGCTGAGGTCATGACGAGTGCTCGTGCAAAAGACGCTATTGTGCCATCGCCACGCACGGGGTGGCTCGTACGCGGTTGATCGAAGGAGAACGTGACGTATCAAGGATTTCCCTATGTTTCGTCGACACGGCGACTTTTCAGCGCTGAAAGAGATCGGTCGTTGGTTACTAATTTCTACCAAAATTAGCCGTCAATGAGGTATCTTCTTAGCTCGAGAACAATATTGATTGAGCCGTAGAGGCCAACAGGAGCAGACACGACGCGTCTGCGGATGTGTCGTCACATAAGGACAGAGCAAAGCAATGAGTTGGACCCCTGAACTAGAAGAGTTAGCCCTTAGAAAAAAACTTTCGCTCACCATGGGTGGCGAAGATAAGGTTAAGCGGCAGCACGATAACGGCAAATTAACCGTGCGCGAACGCATTGATCAACTCGTGGATCCGCAAACCTTTCGCGAGGTGGGTGGACTAGCGGGTACTGCCACCTATGACGCCGAAGGAAAGTTAGTCAGTGTGATGCCCTCGAACGTCATCATCGGTCGGGCGCAAATCAATCAGCGACCCATCGTACTGGTGGGTGATGACTTCACGGTGCGTGGTGGTGCCAATGACGGTGCGGTTGGCGACAAAATGATTTTTGCCGAACAAATGGCCTGCGACTTGCGCTTGCCACTGGTGCGCTTGATAGACGGTACAGGCGGCGGTGGCTCGGTGAAAAACATCGAAAAAATGGGGCATGCCTTATTACCCAAAATGAAAATCTGGACATCCATCACGCGTAGTTTGGCTCAGGTGCCTTGCGTGTCATTGGCCTTGGGTTCAGTGGCTGGACAGGGCTCGGCCCGGGTGTCGGCTAGCCACTATTCTGTGATGGTGAAAGATACCTCGCAGTTGTTTGTCGCAGGCCCACCGGTGGTGGCACGGATTGGCCAAAACTACACAAAGAACGAGTTAGGTGGCAGCCAGATTCACGCGCGTAATGGCGTGGTCGATGATGAGGTTGCGTCTGAGGCTGAAGCGTTTGTCGCGGCTCGCCGCTTTTTGTCGTATCTGCCAGCGTCGGTGCATGAACTTCCGCCACGGGGTCCAGTGCCAACAGAATCGCTCGATCAAAGCTGGTTGCGCAACGCCATCCCAAAAGATCCCCGTAAAGTTTATAAAATCCGACCAATCATTGAAGCCCTGGTTGATCCCGGTTCGTTTTTAGAAATGGGCAAGCAATGGGGACGCGCCATCGTCGGTGGCCTAGCGCGCGTGGATGGCTGGCCCGTGGTGTTCGCGGCAAGCAATCCTTATCACTATGGTGGTGCTTGGGATCGTCAAACCGCAGACAAGTTTGTTCGCATGATTGATCTGGCGGAGACCTTTCATTTGCCGTTGATCAACATGGTGGATGTGGCTGGTTTTCAGATTGGCATCGAGGCTGAGCAAGATGGCGTGATGCGCGCAGGTGTGCGTGCCTTGACGGCGGTATCCCAATCGACCGTACCGTGGTGCTCGGTGATTATGCGTCGTGCGTTTGGGGTGGCTGCGGCGGGTCATCAAGCTCCAGGGCGTTTTAATTTTCGCTATGCTTGGCCCTCGGCCCAATGGGGGTCACTACCGATTGAAGGTGGCCTAGAGGTTGCTTATCGCGCCGAGATTGAGGCTGCGGCAGATCCGAAGGCGAAGCACGCCGAGATTGAAGCCCGCGTGCGAGCCTTGACCTCACCAATGCGAAGTGCTGAGGCGTTTGTGGTCGAAGATATCATCGACCCCGCTGAAACGCGTGCGGCCTTGGTTGAGTTTGCGACGCTTAGCGCGCCTTTACGGCAGCCAGGCGTTCGAACGGTCACTTACCGTCCCTAGTGCGATGTGTTCGCTACAAAATTCTGACGCTATTCAAGGTGATCTGGTTTGAGAGAGTCGTCAAATTTTGGTGATTTTTAAAACATCTTATTACGGCTAGTTATCAATCTATCGCAACATGCAGCGTTCAAGGCTCGGTGTGATGCGAAGGTACAAAGGGAGTGCAAAACATGTATGCAGTTTCACTAAAAATCGGTGCCGCGGTCTTGATGGGATTTGCCGTTGGTACTGGCGCGTTGGCGCAAAGCGCGGACAACTATCCCAATCGCTCAATCACGATGGTGGTGGCGTTTCCAGCTGCCGGTACGACCGACATTCTTGCGCGCTTGATTGGTCAAAAGCTCACTGACAAATTTAAGCAAACCGTAGTCGTTGAAAACCGACCGGGCGCTGGCGGAAATATCGGCACCGCATATGTGGCGAAGGCGGCACCCGATGGTTACACCATCATGATGGGTACGATCGGCACGCAATCCATCAACCCAAGTTTGTATAAAAAAATGCCGTACGACGCGGCTAAAGATTTTGTGCCAATCACACGGGCCGCGATGGTCCCCAATCTGTTGGTGGTGAACAAAGATGCGCCCTTCAACACGTTGCCAGAAATGATGGCTTACGGTAAGGCAAATCCTGGCAAGCTGACCTATGGCTCATCAGGCAATGGCACCACCTTGCATCTGTCTGGCGAGCTGTTTAATTTGATGAGTGGTTCAAAGATCACGCATATTCCGTACAAAGGCAGCACACCAGCCGTTGCTGATCTCATGGGTGGTCAAATTTCAATGATTTTTGACAATATGCCGTCGGTGATTCAGCAAGTTAAAAGTGGGCGTCTGAAGGCGCTTGCGGTGACGTCTGCTCAGCGAAATGCGCAGTTACCTGAGATCCCCACGATTCAAGAGCTTGGGGTAGCAGGCTATGAGGTGTGGTCGTGGTTTGGTTTGCTCGCACCAGCGGCGACGCCTAAGCCAATCGTTGATAAATTGAACGCTACGATTGTCGACATCATCAAGCAACCAGACGTTCAGGCAAAAATCATTGAACTCGGAGCCGTGCCAGTACCCGAAACCTCTGCAGAGTTTGGTGCGTTCATTGAGGCCGAAACGCTTAAATGGGCAAAAGTGATTAAAGAGGCCAATATCGGCATGGACTGAGCCCGGTCACGCAGGTTGTCGCCTAACAGCGCCTTCACTTGAATCGAAAGCAGTGAAGGTAGCCGATTTAGGGCGAAGTCGAAGTCAAATAGCTGTACGATACAAAAAATCATAAAAAATACTTTACTCAGGAGACCATTATGTTTAAGCAATCATTACTGTCAGTTGCGATCGCTGCATCTCTCGCTGTGATGCCGGTGCAGGCCCAAGATAAGATTTCTGGGGGGGTTGTCAAGATTGGCGTGTTGACCGATATGTCGGGCTTGTATATGGGTAACGTGGGCCCTGGTTCGGTCTTGGCTTCAAAACTTGCGATTGAAGAATTTGGTGGCAAGGTTGCAGGTAAGCCAATCGAGTTGGTGGTCGCTGATCACTTGAATAAAGCCGATGTCGCGGCCGCGCGTGCGCGTGAATGGATTGACCGTGATGGCGTTGATGTCGTCACCGAGCTTGGCAATAGTGCGGTCGCGCTAGCTGTGATGAATATCGCAGCAGAAAAAAATCGCATGACGATGGCGACGGGTGCAGGCGCCTCGCGCATCACGGGCGCAGATTGCAAACCAACGAATGTCATGTGGGTGTATGACACCTATGCCTTGGCTAAGGTCGGAACCTTACCGCTGGTTCAGTCTGGTGCAAAAAAATGGTATTTCGTGACTGCCGATTACGCCTTTGGCCATTCGCTCGAAGGCGATGGCATGCGCTTTATTAAAGAGGGCGGTGGCTCAGTCGTTGGCTCTTCGCGGTATCCCTTTCCGGGTAATGATTTTTCGTCATATCTAATTTCGGCACAAAGTAGCGGTGCAGATGCCGTCGCCTTTGCGAGCGCTGGCGGCGATTTGCAAAACGAAATCAAACAGGCTAATGAGTTTGGTTTAGGAAAAAAACAAAAACTGGTCGCGATGCTGATGAGTATTGCCGACGTTCATGGCGT
>CALCPT010000309.1 GCA_937897265.1 uncultured Alcaligenaceae bacterium | reverse complement strand
TTCTACGTAGACCCAAGTCGTCGTGTATACGTACGCAAGATCCAAATTACCGGCAACCATCGTACACGTGACGAGGTGGTGCGTCGCGAGATGCGTCAGCCAGAGGCTGCTTGGTACGACTCAGGCAAGCTCAAGCTCTCGCGCGACAGGCTTGATCGCCTTGGTTACTTTAAAGACGTCAAGCTTTCGACCGATCCAGTGCCAAACTCGGCCGATCAAGTCGACGTGAATGTGACCGTCGCCGAAAAGCCGACCGGCATGATTAACTTAGGCGTTGGTTACGGCCAGGTGGACGGTGTGATCTTGACCGCCGGCATCACCGAAGACAACGTGTTTGGTAGTGGCACAAATCTGACGCTGAACTTGAACACGAGTTTGTATAACCGTGCGGCTGTGTTGGCCCATACCGACCCTTACTTTACCAACGATGGTATTAGTCGAACCACTTCGCTGTACTACCGCACCATGACGCCTTACTCGAATAATCCGGGTATGTATCAGGTGACGACGCTTGGTGGAGGCCTGAGCTTTGGTGTGCCAATTTCAGAATTTGACCGAATCTATGGTGGTGCGAACGTTGAGCGCAACACGATTGGTTTATACGATAACTCTCCATTAGCGTATCGTGAGTATGTGTATAACTACGGCGAAAGCACCACAGCTGTAATTTTGAACACCGGTTGGGCAAAGGACACTCGGGACAGTGCGCTGACGCCAACCAAAGGTAGTTTCACTCGTCTGAAAGCCGATGTGGGTACCGTGAATCTGAAGTACTACATGTTGGGTGCGCAACAGCAGTTGTTCCTGCCAATTGGTCGTGACTACACGCTGGCGTTCAATGCTTTGTTTGATTACGGTAAGAGCTACAGCGATTTGCAATATCCAATTTTCAAAAACGTGTACGCAGGGGGTATTGGTACCGTTCGAGGCTTTTCGCAAAACTCTCTTGGTCCTCGTGACTTGCTGACTGGCACCTATTTGGGTGGTTCAAAACGCGTTGTCGGCAACGTGCAGTTCTATTTCCCAATGCCCGGCACGCAAAACGACCGTACGCTTCGCTGGTTTGCCTTTGCTGACGGTGGTCAAGTCTTTGGTACTGACGGCTACGGCAACGACACTGCGATCAACCTGAGTCAAATGCGTTATTCGGCTGGTATTGGTTTGTCATGGGTGTCACCGTTGGGCCCACTACAACTGTCGCTTGCTAAGCCTTTGAATGCGAAAGATGGCGATAACCTACAGGTTTTCCAGTTCCAAATTGGTACAGGCTTCTAACTTTAATGATTGGCACAATGGCGTGCCGAAAATTTGTTTTTTGTGAGACTTAATAATGTCTGCTTTGATGACCACCACGACCCGTTCAGTTTTTAATCGGTTTGCTTATCGCCTGCTTGGTGTAGTTGCCGTATCGGGCGCTGCGCTAACGCTTTCGCTTGCAACGCCCGTTCACGCGCAAGGCCAAGGCACGAAAATTGGCTTTGTGAACACCGAGCGTATTTTGCGTGACTCAGCGCCTGCCAAAGCTGCGCAATCTAAAATTGAAAATGAGTTCAAAAAACGCGCTGAAGATCTGGAGAAGCAAGTGAATAACTTGCGTAGCATGGCGCAAAAGCTCGAAAAAGACGCCCCAGTATTATCCGAGTCAGAGCGTAACAAGCGCCAACGTGAGTTAGCAAATATTGATGCTGACTTGCAACGCAAGCGTCGCGAAATTCAAGAGGACTCGAGCCGTCGTCGTAACGAAGAGTTTGCGACCATCATTGAAAAAGCAAATGCCGCAATCAAGAAAATTGCTGAAACAGAAAGCTATGACATCGTGATTCAGGATGCGGTGACGGTAAACCCACGGGTTGATATCACTGACAAGGTGATTCAGGCTCTTGGCAAATAACCTGACAGCACAATGCCTGTTTTATTAGCCCCCGAGCGCGCACCTTTACTCTCTCAGTTACTGAAGGCGATACCGGGGGGCTTGGTGCAAAAAGTTGTCCCAGGGACTGGGCAATTTTCTGACCCAATTGTGGCTGGTTTAGGGGCGTTGCCGTCCGCTGGCCAGCACGAAGCCTCTTTTATCGTTCATCCAAAATATCTAGAGCAGCTTGCTATCACCAAGGCAGCAGCGGTGATTGTGTTGCCCGAGATCGATGAGTTGCTTTCGCAGGCACCAGTACAGCCTGCTTATGCGCGTGTCGTCTGTAAACATCCTTATTTGTTGTACGCCCGAATCGCCCAATGGTTTGATTGGGCAAGACAGCCCGCTCGTGAAATCAGTGTGCATCCGTCAGCGGTGGTTGACCCAACGGCCGTTCTGGCACCTAGCGTAACGGTTGGACCACTTGCCGTGATTGGCGCACGCTGCGTCATTGATGCGATGACTCAGATCGGTGCAGGCAGTGTATTAGGTGCTGATGTCAAGGTTGGCGCGTCTAGCGTTATTCATCCCCGAGTCGCAATTTATGATGGTGTGCAAATCGGCGCACGCGTGATCGTGCACAGTGGTGCAGTTCTAGGTGCAGATGGTTTTGGTTTTGCTCCCGATCCCAGCCTCGCAAAAGGCGCGTGGGGTAAGATCCCGCAACTTGGTGGCCTAGTGATCGGCAATGACGTTGAGATCGGTGCAAACACGACAATTGATCGCGGTGCGCTTGAGAATACTGTGATTGAAGATGGCGTCAAGCTCGATAATCAAATCATGATTGCTCATAATTGCCGTATCGGTACGCATACCGCGATCGCGGCCTGTACAGCCGTGGCGGGTTCGACCACAATCGGCGCACG
The DNA here is from genome assembly GCA_937897265.1 of uncultured Alcaligenaceae bacterium. Classification (GTDB taxonomy): domain Bacteria; phylum Pseudomonadota; class Gammaproteobacteria; order Burkholderiales; family Burkholderiaceae_B; genus Zwartia. Next base: position 1,880 of record CALCPT010000309.1, on the reverse strand, counting down.
CTGCACCATTGCGGGTGCAGCAGGAATTGCGGGTCATCTGACAATCTGTGACGATGTCTTTGTCTCTGGCGGCACCGGAATCACCACAGATGTGACAGAGCCTGGTCGTTACACAGGAGTGTTTCCGTTTGCACCGCACGCAGAGTGGCAGCGTAATGCCGCCGTCGTGTCTCAGCTTTCGGTCTTGCGCAAGCGCTTGCGCAAACTCGAGCGCGAATAGCGTTAGTGTCACCGCAGCACATTATTGTTTAGGCATAGCCCCGAGCGGGCTTTACAGGAACTTCCATGCAGCTTGATATTAAAAGTATTCTTGAACGTTTACCTCACCGTTACCCGATGCTATTGATTGATCGGGTGTTAGAAATGGTGCCCGGAAAATCGATCAAGGCACTTAAAAATGTCTCAATTAATGAACCGTTTTTCGTTGGGCATTTTCCGCATCATCCTGTGATGCCTGGCGTGTTAATTCTTGAAGCGATGGCGCAGGCTGCAGCGATTTTTTCTTTTGCAGAAGAAACAGGGCTCAAGCCCAAAGATCAAGAAAGTGTTTACTACTTTGTCGGGATCGATGGTGCCCGGTTTCGTAAACCGGTGCTGCCCGGCGATCAGTTGCACATCGAGGTGGTTGCTGAGCGTCTGGGCAGTAAGATTTGCAAGTATCAGGGGCGTGCATTTGTTGACGGTCAAGAAGTCGCAGAGGCAAAGCTGATGTGTGCGATTCGTCCAGTGGAATAAACATGTCAGCGCTCATCCATACGACCGCCTTGGTCGACCCGTTGGCTCAACTGCACCCAACTGTTAGTGTTGGGCCTTATTCGATCATTGGTCCAGACGTCAAAATTGATGCCCACACAAAGATCGGCTCTCATTGCGTGATTGATGGTCACACGACCATCGGGCAAAACAATCATTTTTATCGGTTTTGTTCTGTGGGAGGCATGCCACAAGACAAAAAGTACTCAGGTGAACCGACTCGACTAGAGATCGGTGATCGCAATATGGTGCGCGAGTACGTGACGATCAACACGGGCACGGTGCAGGATGTTGGGGTGACACGCCTAGGCTCGGATAACTGGGTGATGGCTTACGTGCATGTGGCCCACGACTGCCAGATTGGCAGCAATGTGATCCTTGCGAATGGCGTGCAGATGGGTGGGCACGTGCACATTGGCGACTGGGCGATTGTTGGTGGTTTAGCAGCGGTGCATCAATTCGGACGAATCGGTGCCCACAGCATGACCGGTGGGCAAAGTGCCTTGCACATGGATGTACCGCCTTACGTGATGGGCTCTGGTAATCCGTGCGTTCCGGTTGGTGTCAACGTTGAGGGCTTAAAGCGTCGTGGCTTTACTCCTGAGGCAATCAGCGCCTTACGTGATGCCTACAAATTGATCTATCGACGAGGCTTGTCGTTGGATGAAGCTCGTTCGCAAATGCGACAACGTCAAACCGAAGAACCTGCGGTCGCGCCAGCGCTACAGGTCATGCTTGATTTCTTGGATAGCAGCACTCGAGGCATCATCCGCCCATGACCTGGCGGCTTGGCCTGGTTGCAGGTGAACCTTCGGGTGACTTAATCGCAGCAAGAGTCTTAGCCGGGGTGCAGCGAGCAGATGCCGAGGTGAGGGCAGAGGGCATAGGCGGGCCACAACTCACTCAACAGGGGTTGACACTTTGGCACCCGATGCAAGCTCTGACGGTGTTTGGCTATCTAGATGCACTCAAGCAAGTGCCAACCTTGGTGCGCACCTACCTCAATGTGAAACGCCGCTGGCTTGAACAGCCTCCAAGCGTATTTGTAGACATAGATGCCCCCGATTTCAATCTTCGTCTTGAGCATTCGCTCAAGCAGGCAGGTATCCCTACCGTGCATTTGGTCA
>CALCPT010000308.1 GCA_937897265.1 uncultured Alcaligenaceae bacterium | reverse complement strand
CGATTCCTCCAAAGATAATCAAACCGCCAATAGTGAAGTTGATTAAAGGCGAACCGATATAGCCGATTAAATTGTCTGAGTAGAGGCTAAAGCCGGCATTATTAAAGGCAGACACACTGTAAAAGAGTGCGTGATAGCTACCGGTGAGCCAGCCCTGATCGGGTATTAGAATAACGCTGAGTAGCAGAAAGCCGACCAGCTCAATGGCAAAGGCCAGCACAAAAATGCGTTTAATCAGCCAACCCAGATCCATCACTCGCGTATGGTTCATGGCCTCTCGCACCAGGCGTTGCTCGCCTATCCCCAACTGATGTCCTAACAGCAATAAGGTCAAGGCAGCAAACGTCATGATGCCAATGCCGCCAAGCTGCACTAACACCAGTAAGACCATCTGACCTGCTGTGGTGAAATGCGTATCGGTGTCCAGCACCGCCAATCCCGTCACAGTGACGGCTGAAGTCGCGGTAAAAAGTGCGTCTGACCAACTAATCGGCACGTTGGTAGCCCAGTCACTGCGTAGTAACAGCGCTCCAATGGCAATTAAAATTAAAAAGCTGCTCGCCACCAGTGTGGCGGGGTTTGTGCCCTTTACCAGCGCTGAGTTGTCACCCAAAAAGGGTAAATGTGGCAGCCAACTTCTCACATAATTCTCTTAGCAAATTTCAGCAGATTGTCGAGCAGGCCGGCCAACACAATTTGGTCGCCCACTTGCAATAACAGCCCCCGATAAGGAGGCGGCACCACGATAGAGCCACGTTTCACCAACACCATTTTTAAGTCGGCAAAATCCAATTCCTGCTCATAGGACTTACGCGCAGCTATGTGTTCGTTGACATTAATTTCAACCACAAACCACCCTTGTCCTAGGGAGATATAGTCGAGCATTTGCGGATGCGTCAGGCTTTGCGCTACCCGCACACCAATCTCATGCTCGGGATGAATAATGCGATCCGCCTGCAGTCGAGACAAAATGCGATGATGCGTGTCGTTGGTAGCCTTTACCCACACTCGCTCACAACCACTGCTTTTTAGCGCCAGCGTACTCAGGATGCTGGCCTCCAGGTTCTCACCAATCGCCACCACAACGGCATCGTATTTTTGTAGGCCTAATTCCTCAATGACCTTGTCATCCGTACCATCCGCGATCAGGGTTTGCGTGAGGCGGTCGGCGTGCTTATTCACGCGAGCCTCATCCACATCAATACCCAATACTTCATGACCCAAACGAACCAGTTCGCAAGCCACCGTACCGCCAAAACTACCTAGCCCAATAATGGCAAACTTTTGCTTCATTTCTTACCCTCGTTTGGCTCACACCATTGATCCGCAGCGGCCCTGCCCCGAGTTTCATCAACACTCAACACAACCCACATCGACACCGCAAACAACACCAGACAAAACAGGATGGCATCGGCCAATCCGAAAAAGGTCTGCAACAAACCCAGACCGAGCATACCGAACACAGCGGCCAATTTCGCTGCCGTCCCCCACATGCCGAAGAACTCCGCCGACTTGCCCGCTGGCGTCAACAAACCGACTAAGGCACGCCCGGCCGATTGCGCTGACCCCAAGCTCAGACCCGCCAAACAGCCAGCAAACAAGAAAACATATTGTGCCTGCCAGTTCACACCCAACTGCTCACGCGCCAAAGCGGCAATTTCCGGCGTAAGCCAGATCGCCAGAATCGCGACCACCCAAAGCCCTTGCGACAACATGTAAGTGAAGCGCGAGCCCAATCGGCTTTGCAGAATGCCGAATACGATCGCACCCACTGCCGCATTAAATTGCACGATCACGAACATCATGGTTCGCACCGAGTCATCCCATTTGATGACCTGCGCGCCATAAATAAAGGCAAAGCTGACGATGATGGCGATGCCGGCCATGGAGAAAAAGATGGAGATCAGCAAACGGCGCAGATCCTGAAACTGGCGCATTTCCAGCCAGGTTTCACGCAGGCGCACCAGGCCGCGCTGCACCACTGACTCACCGGCTGGCAGTTGTCGCGCCGTTCCACGCTCGCGCAACCACAGAAACGT
>CALCPT010000307.1 GCA_937897265.1 uncultured Alcaligenaceae bacterium | reverse complement strand
GGTATCCCCATTTTGGGTGTCGCGGGCATTACGTAAATTTGGATGATGCAACATGCATAAAAAAATCTTTGTGATACCGTCGTGGCTCAGAGTCCGTCACCTCATGTTGGTATGCCTGAGTTTGCTAGTGGCGGGCGCTCAACCTGCCAGCGCTGGGTTGCTTGAGGATCTGACGGACGGCCAGCACGTCTTGTTGATGCGTCATGCCGATGCGCCAGGTGTTGGTGACCCGCCCGGATACAAACTTGACCAATGCTCGACGCAACGTAATTTGGGTGAAATGGGGCGGCAGCAATCGGTCTTAATCGGGCGCTGGCTAACCGCGCAAGGCCTGAGTTCCGCTAAGATTTTTAGTAGTGCTTGGTGTCGTTGTGCAGATACTGCGCGCTTGTTGGCGCTCGGACCAGTGACGATTGAGCCTTCGTTAAATTCTTTTTTTGACGACATGAGTTTGGCTAAGTCGCAAACGACTGCGTTGCAAACATTCGTCGCCGCCAGCCTGAAGGCGTACCCGAAACAACCCTTGATCCTTGTGACTCACCATGTCAATATCGAAGCCTTCACAGGGCGTGTTGTGGCGGTGGGTGACATGGTGTTAGCGCGTGTCAAACCCGATGGCAGTCACGTGTCGCATCAAGTGTTTCCTAGCCCTCGGCCTTAGCCGAGGCAACGAGTTATAAGTGTGCTTTGATGGACTGCAGAATCCGGCCTTTGGTGCTGGCCATTTCGTCAAGAATTGTGTAATGGTTGAGCCCTGACAGGTTTTCAAATATTCCTGGTGCGTTGGCATTGTTGCGGTACCGCGCAAATTCAATGGTTTGCGTTTGCATGGCTGGCAGTTCTGCCCCGCCCACAAATAAATCAAGAGTTTTGCCGTTCAGTGCTGGTAATTTGATAGGTGAAAATCGCGTCGCGGTCGCTTCATCTAAACCAAGTTTTTCGTTGAGATAGCAATGACGCATCGGCTCGAGATCAAAGATGCCGCTGATCGCCGTGCCACCCAGCACGCAGGGTTCGTCAAGCGCCATGGCTGTTAAGTGCCCACCTGCAGACCAGCCGCTTAACCAAATGCCAGGGTTGCTAGAACGGCGTGTCGCAATTTTTTGACTAAGCGCTCGTAAGCCCAAACGAATATCTTGGACAATCTGATCCATTTTGGCTTCGGGTGCTAAGGTGTAACCCATCATCGCGACGCTGATGCCCGCCTCAATGAAGGCCGGCACAATAAACGTGAAATCACTTTTGGCCCTGTTTTGCCAAAAGCCACCATGAATGAAGGCAACTACGGGGCTTTGATCGCCGGCTGAAAAATAGTCGTACGATTGGCGCGCATTGCTGCCATACGAAATATCTAAGTGCGACGCGTGTGCCGCTCGAAATTCTTGACTACGTACCCCCCACGCGGCAATGATCTCGGCACTGTTTGATACCGCCTTTGAGTTGTTATAGGCGTCATCGCGCTGCTCGCGGGTAAGATTTGTTGACATGCTTATGCTCGCGTAAGGTGTTGGGTCTGAAGATGCCTTGAACCTGAGAAACGGTTCGTAAGGGTTCAGATCAGGGGCTTTGCGCAAGCTTAACCTAGAATTTCTCGCTCGAATCTAGTTTTACCTGTTTCGGCTGGCGCTAGCGCTTGAGAGGTGCCGAGCATCAAAAATAGTATAGTTTGTACACCAAGTCTTTTTTATCAAGACGCCATTCATTGCATGACTTTCAGGGCTTCTCGCGTGACTGAACAAACGATTTATCTTCTCAAAGCGTTCTTTTTAGGCATTGTCGAAGGACTCACTGAATTTTTGCCGATCTCAAGTACGGGGCACTTAATCCTGTTTGGGCACTTGATCGAGTTTTCGTCGAACGAAGCCAAAGTCTTTGAGGTCGTGATCCAGCTGGGGTCGATCCTTGCTGTGATGTGGATCTTTCGAGCGCGATTAGCTCAATTGATCGTCGGCACGGTCAGACTTGATCCCGTTGAAGTCGCTTTCACATGTAATTTGCTGATTGCGTTTTTGCCATCTGCCATCGTTGGGTTACTTTTTATTAAGGCGATCAAAGCTTTGTTTTTTCACCCCGGCGTTGTCGTGGTGACCTTGATTGTTGGGGGCTTTATTATGATTTGGGTCGAGCGCAATCGGCCAGCTTCTGGTGCTGATCCACGTGCGAGTGCGCTCACCCTCGAGCAGATCACCTGGCGGCAAGCACTTGTGGTGGGCTTATGTCAGTGCTTGGCCATGGTGCCGGGTACCTCGCGCTCTGGTTCAACGATTATTGGCGGCATGCTGGCTGGTATTCAACGTAAAACTGCGACCGAGTTTTCGTTTTTTCTTGCTATGCCAACCATGTTGGCCGCTGCCCTGTACGACACCTATAAGCACGCTAACTTGCTCAGTCAACAAGATATGCTTGCGATCGCAGTGGGGTTCATCAGCGCCTTTTTTAGCGCCCTCTTTATTGTGCGCGCAGTGCTTGCGTTTGTCTCGCGACACACCTACCGCGTGTTTGCGGTGTATCGCATTGTATTGGGGGTTGTCGTGGGGGCGTGGCTATTTTTAGGGCGATAGCAGAGTCAGGTAAATCGTTAGCTTAGACAACTGCATGTACCGTCTTTGCCCTGACGTTAACCCGCGCGAAATCACTACTCGGCAGTTACCCCCGAGTCTTGAATAATCTTTTTCCATTTTTCGCTATCGCGCTGAATAAATGCGGCAAACTCTTCTGGTGTGTTCGCCATGGGGACTAGCCCGATTTCTTGAAAACGTGTGCGCAAGTTTGGATCTTGAATCGCCTCGTGTATGGCACGACTCAGTCGCTGAACAATCGGGGCTGGTGTCCCCGCCGGCGCCGAGATGCCGTACCAATTGTGGATTTCAAAATCTTTCATGCCCGCTTCGGTCATGGTGGGCACGTCTGGAAACAAGGGGAAGCGTTTGCTCGACGCTAAGGCAATCGCTTTCAATCTGCCCGCACGGATATGACTGAGCCCACCGGGGATTGTTAAAAACTCCATCTGCGTGCGCCCAGCAACCAGATCCACAACCGCCTGCGCACCACCCTTGAAGGGGATGTGGTTGATGCGTACGCCGGCTTGTAATCTAAACAGCTCACCGGCTAAGTGATCGGCGCCACCTGTGCCTGATGAACCAAAAAACACTTGATCAGGATTGGCCTTCAAGTAGGCGATTAACTCAGCGAGATTGTTGGCTGGCACCGAGGGATGAACCGCCAAGATTAAGGGGGCATCCGCCATCAGCGACACGGGTGCAAAATCTTTTTGTGCATTGAACGCAATGTTTTTATACAGGTGGGGATTAATCGCAATGGGGCCTGCGTAGGCCATTAAAAAGGTATAGCCATCTGGCGCAGCCTTGGCGACAAAGTCAGTGCCGATATTGCCGCCGCCGCCTGCTTTGTTTTCAACCATCATGGTTTGACCCAAAGACGTGGTTAACAGTTGCGCGACGCTACGCACCGTGATGTCTGAAGCGCCACCAGCAACGTAAGGTACGACAAAGCGAACGGGCTTGGTTGGCCAGGCATCGTTTGTTTGCGCGGTGGCTGACTGAGTCACGAGGGCAAGCGCAACAAATACGATAGTGGCCAGACGTGAGCAAAAATAGTGAGCGATATGCATATTGTCTTGGTTATCTTTTTAGTTATTCAAGGGATTCTAGGATCCACACAGCCGGGAACCCGCGCGCCTAAAGTGGTGTGCGCTCCTACCCGACACGACTGTAGCAGGCGGCTTGAGCTTCGTCTACCGGCTGACCGGTGAGCCGACTCGCGGCTGTGAGCCCGAGTCTGTGAGAGGATGATGCAGAAGGGATCCGAGGCATGGTGACGTGGGCGCCGCTTTGCGATTCGCCCGATTTAGGAGTAACTTCTTGCAAGTTTAAAAACTTCTGCCTAGGGTCCGAGCGCTCTAAGTAGATCAACACCCAGGGAAATCGAATGCGTTTATTTAGTTATCAAGACCAAAGCCAGCAAAAGCGTGTGGGCTTGTTGCGTGCCAAAGATTCAAGCGAGTTTATCGATCTCGCGGCAACCGATGCTAGCCTGCCCAAGACGCTACTCGAAGTGATCTCAACGGCGGGTGCAATGACCCGTGTTGCTGAGTTGGCAAAAAGCTCAACCGCTTCAATCAAATCGATTCAAGGCATCAAATTCATTCCGTTAGTTGATAACCCAACCAAAATTATCTGCCTGGGTCTGAACTACGCTGATCACGCCGCTGAGGGTGGGCACGCCCGCCCCGAGTACCCAAGTTTCTTTATGCGTGGCCCAAGCTCAATGGTGGGACATTTGCAGCCAATGATTCGTCCAAAGGTCTCTGACAAGTTTGATTACGAGGCCGAGCTCGCGTTTGTGGTGGGTAAGCGCGCTAAGCACCTGACCACAGCCAATGCGCTGGATTGCCTGGCGGGCTACAGCGCGTTTAATGACGGCAGCTTGCGCGACTATCAGCGCAAGTCAACGCAGTGGACAATCGGTAAAAACTTTGATGCCACTGGCGGCTTTGGCCCCTGGTTGGTCACGCCCGACGAGTTGCCACGCGCGGCTGATGGCTTGCGGATTCAATCGCGTCTGAACGGTCAGATCATGCAAGATGCCAACACCAAAAACTTTTTATGGGGCATTGTTGAAACGTTGGTGTTGATCACTGAGTGCATGACCTTAGAGCCAGGCGATGTCGTGATCACTGGTACGCCTGCGGGTGTTGGTTATGCCCGAAAGCCGCCCGTTTTCATGAAAGCTGGCGACACCATCGAGATCGATATTGAGGGCGTGGGTGTGTTGAGTAATCCGATCGCTGACGAATAGTCTGCTCAAAAATCTAGTCGGCTTGGCTGACAGGTTAGGCCCTCAGATAAAAAGCTCGACACCGTTAAAAGTGTCGAGCTTTTTGTTTGCAAGCGACTTTAAGTCAATCGATCCCTTAAAAAAGCGTTAAGGGGTCACTGGTGGTGTTAAACCACGCCTTGCTCGTAGAACTTGGCGATTTCTGCTTCTGAATAGCCGACTTCACCCAAGACTTCAGCCGTGTGCTCGCCCCATTGTGGCGCGGTGGTGACGACGTCTGCTGGTGTACGACTCAGCACGGTTGGTAAGGTAATGAAGCCCTTCTCTTTACCGTTTTTATCTTTCACCATTTTAGAAATATGTGATTGCTTGATGTGCTCGTCGGCAAACATTTCTGGCACGTTATAGACCGGGCCTGCAGGTACGCCGGCCTTGTTCAGGTTGTCGACCCAGTAGGCAACGGTGTTGGTACGAAAGACTTCATTGAGCGCCTGGTTGCACTTGGCGCGATTCACTGCGCGAGTTTTTTCGTTGGCAAAGTCAGGGTCTGCCATCCAGTCTGGGCGCTTGGCGAGTTCGCATAAACGTACCCAATTACCTTGACCTGAGGCGCCCAAGTTAAAGACGCCGTCGCTGGCTTCAAACAAACCCATGGGGCTTGAGGTGGGATGGTCGTTGCCGGCCTGGCCTGCGACGTCACCCTCGTTGAGGTAGCGAGCTGCCTGAAAATCCATCATCGCAATTTGTGAGTGCAGCAGTGAGGCATGAACCCATTGCCCTTTGCCAGAACGCTCGCGCTCAAGCAGTGCGGTCAAGATACCAATGCCGGCATACAAACCTGCACTCATGTCAGCCACGGCAAGGCCTGCGCGCACGGGGCCCTGGCCTGGGATGCCAGTCACTGACATCAAACCGCCCATGCCTTGCATGATTTGGTCAAAGCCTGGGCGCGAGGCATACGGGCCTTCTTGGCCATAGCCAGAGATGCTAGCCAAAATAATGCGTGGATTGACCTTGGCGAGTGACTCATAGTCAACGCCCAGTTTGTTCTTGATGTCTGGGCGCCAGTTTTCAACGACGACGTCAGCGGTTTTAACCAGACGCATCATGATGTCGAGTGCACCTGGTTTTTTGAGGTTCAAGGTCATTGCCCGCTTGTTGCGGTTCAGGTTTTGAAAGTCGCCACCCTCGCGGTTGGCGGCAAACATACCTTCGTTAGGATCTACGCCTTTGGGTGGCTCAATGCGGATCACGTCTGCGCCAAAGTCGGCGAGTAGGCGCACACAGTTTGGGCCCGCGCGCACGCGAGACATATCTAGAACTTTAAGATTTGAAAGTGCGGAAGAAGCCTGAATTTTTGACATGATTTTCGATTTAGATTGAATGGCAAAGGCGGTCGGACAGATTTTTCTGTAATTTCGAGTGTACTGCCGACTTTCGAAGCCTTTTATAAGTTGCTTTCGGTGTTTTTGCAAGTGATACTGCTAGACTAGCAGCGATTAACAATGTTTAAAAAGGGGAATTTTCGTGGCAGAGTCAGGTACAGAGAAAAAAACAATCGTCGGCAGCATCATTGCCGAGAAAAAGGGTGCGATCGGTACGATCCTGATCTCGAACCCCAATAAGATGAATGCCATGTCGGTGCAGATGTGGACAGACTTGCCTAAAGCTATTCGTGCGTTCGACGCCGACCCTGAAGTTCGGGTGATTGTGATTGTGGGGCAGGGTGAAAAAGCCTTTGTGTCGGGCGCTGATATCTCTCAGTTTGATACCTTGCGTAGCTCGCCAGAAACTCAGTTGGCCTACGAAGATGCGGTGTCAGATTCAATGAACGCCCCAGTCGAGTGCTCAAAGCCCGTGATTGCGCAAATTCGCGGCTTCTGCTTTGGCGGTGGCTTGGGTCTTGCCGCAGCCTGCGATATTCGTATTTGCACAGAAGACGCAACCTTTAGAATGCCTGCCGCACGCTTGGGCTTAGGCTATGGCCATAAAGGTATCAATCGCTTTACCAACATTATTGGCTTGGCCAATGCGACAGATATTTTTGTGACGGCGCGTCGTTTTGATGCCAATGATGCGTTGCGGATGGGCTTTGTGTCGCGCGTGTGTAAGGGTGACGAGATTGATGCCGTGATCGCTGAATACACCAAGCTGATTGCTGAAAACGCACCGCTGACCGTTGCGGCCAGCAAGTTCAATATTCGTCAAGTGTGTGCTCAGCCAGAAGAGCAAGATATTGAGCGCGCCGTTGCGATGGTGAAGGCATGTTTTGCCAGCGACGATTTCAAAGAGGGCCGTGCGGCATTCTTAGAAAAACGCCCAGCGCAGTTTAAAGGTCGTTAAGAAGAACCTCAGGCCTGCATGCAGGCCTGTTCTTTTACTAGCAGGGCGTACTCTTCTGGGCTAACGCCCCAGGCGCTTAAGACCTCTTGCGTGTGCTGGCCCAGTTGCGGTGCCGCACCCAGTGAGGGGCTATTGGTGCCATTAAACAAGATTGGTAAACCCAACGAGCGGATTGAACCGCCGTTCGCATTTTCAGCGTCAACCACCATGTTCAGGGCATGCGTTTGCGGATGATTGAGTGCCTCGGCCACGTTTTGAACCGGACCGCAAGGCACGCCCGCGGCTAATAATTTTTCTTCCCAGTACGCGCGCGTGTGTGTGCGCAGCACGTCGTTCATCAAGGCCTCAAGTGCAGGCCGGTTATCCAGGCGGTTCTTGCTTGAGTTAAACCGAGCATCGTCATCCCACTGAGGCTTTTCAAGCACCTCAAGCAGTTTTTTCCAGATCGTCGCATTGCCACCACCAATCGCGAGTTCGCCATCGGCACACGCAAAGGTTTGATAGGGGGCAATTAACGGGTGGGCGGTTCCCAAGCGTTTAGGCATCGCGCCGCTGGCAAAAAACAAGGCGGCCTGCCAGTAGAGTTGCTGCATTGAAGCCTGCAGCAGTGAAGTTTGCACCCATTGCCCTTGGCCTGTCCGCAGACGATAAATGTAGGCACTGAGTGTGCCAAGCGCTGCCAACACACCAGAATTGATGTCGGCCGTGGGGACGCCTGGCTTGACTGAACCACCGCCTTCTTCGCCGGTGACACTAATCAAACCACTAAAAGCTTGCAACACTAAATCAAAGCCGCCACGATCACTGAGTGGCCCGATCGAGCCATACCCACTTACCGATACCACAATCAATTTTGGATTGGCTTTGATCAGGCCTTCGGGGGCGAGGCCCAGACGCTTCAGTGCCCCCGGGCGATAGTTTTCGGTGACGACATCGGCCTGCTGAACCATCTTCAATAAGGTGTCGCGACCGAGCTGCGATTTGAGATTTAGTGCGACCGACTTTTTACCGCGATTGATCATCTGAAATGATGCAGGCATCGTATTCGCAGCACCTGCACTACTGAACGCCCGTGCATCATCACCACCAGGAAACTTCTCTATCTTGATGACTTCGGCGCCAAGGTCGCCCAGCATGAGCCCGCAGATGGGCCCCGCCATAATTTGCGACAACTCAAGGACGCGCATGCCCGCGAGGGGCTTGGTCGGATCGGGCAGGGTAGTGCTCATTCGGGCTTCATTCCAGTTGACTGAACAATTTGACGCGACAGGTTGTAATCGGCGTCAATAAATTGTTTGAATTCTTGAGCGTTCATGTGGCCAACTTCGCCGCCCAGGCTGGCGACTTTCGCCGTCACGGTGGGGTCGGCGAGTACTTTCATGACCGCTTGGCTCAAGGTATTTGCTTGCGTTGCTGTAGTGCCTTTAGGTGCCATCAGGCCAATAAACGTTAGGTGCTCAAATTTAGGTAAGCCAAATTCAGCGACTGTCGGTATTGTCTCGGCGCCGGGCCAGCGTTTACTCGACGTGACAGCTAAAGGGCAAATTCTTCCAGATTTAATCAACGGAGTCGCAGCTACCAGAGACGACAGTACCACCGGAATCTGGCCCCCTGCCAGGTCGGTGAGTGATGGGCCCGAGCCGCGATAGGGTGCGTGCGCAAGTTTGATGCCCGCAGCCTGGTTCAAGAGCTCGCCCGCAATGTGGCTGGGCGTGCCGATCCCTGCGCTGCCGTAAGTGATCGCATCGGGCCGTTTTTTTGCATCAGCAAGTAATTGATCAAAGCTTTGATACGGCGAGTTAGCGGGTACCACGATGACGCTTGGCCCCCACATTAAATCTGCAATAGGCACTAAATCATTGATGCCATAGCCTGCGTCTGCAAACAGTGTTGGGTTAATGGTGTGGTTGTTGGCTGTTACCAGTAAGGTCATACCGTCAGCCGGGGCCTTGGCGACGAGCTGCGTGGCAAGGTTTCCCCCTGCGCCAGGCTTGTTTTCAACAACAGTCATGGTGTTTAATAGATCGGAAGAGCACACGTCTGAACTCCAGTCACGCCAATGTATCT
>CALCPT010000306.1 GCA_937897265.1 uncultured Alcaligenaceae bacterium | reverse complement strand
AAAGAACCTATTTGTATAGCCAGTGGATCGGGTGCGTCCGTATTGGGATAACCATCTGGATAGCCTTCATTTTCATAATTTAAAAAACGACCCGCCCATCCTGTATTCAAATACTGATCGCTATCCGAACCAGACATCCAAATATCTGTGGCCCTAAAATGTGAAAAGCTGGGCTGCGGATATCCTACCGATTGTACAATGTTTAATTTACCTTCTGAAAAAAGGTTTTGCAGTCGTTGGGCGTGATGTGAACCCTGAGGCTCTGACCTGGCTTGAGTCGATCGGTGGACGTGCGTCGAACCCAGCCTATTCGATCGCCGAGCACTGCGATGTTGTGATCAGTTTTGTCGTCAATGATAAGCAAACCGAAGAAATGCTATTTGGTACCGAGGGTTTGGCTGCGCAACTCAAACCAGGCTCGGTGCTGATTACTTGCAGTACCATGTCGCCAAAATATGTGCGCGACTTGGCTCAGCGATTGTCCGCTTTGAAGATTCATCTGGTGGATGCTCCGGTGACGGGTGGCAAAATTGGCGCCTCAAACGGCACGCTGACAATTATGGTGGCGGGCGAGCCGAGTATCTGCGACCGGGTTAAACCAATTCTGGCGACCTTTGGCAGTAAGATTTTTATCTTAGGTCACGAGCAGGGTATGGGCAGTCAGATGAAGGTCGTCAATCAATTACTGTGCGGAGTACACATCGCAGCGGCGGGCGAGGCGTTAGCGATGGCTAAGCGTGCAGGTTTGCCGCTCGATACTACGCTTGAAATCTTAAAGAGCGGTGCAGCCTCAAGCTGGATGTTGGGTGATCGCGGCAATCGTATGATCACTGAATCCTTCGATGATGTGACATCGGCGGTTGATATTTTTGTAAAAGATCTGGGTTTGGTGCTGGATGCGGCCCGAGAGCAGACGTTTGCAGCGTCGATGGCGCACGCTGCCTTTTTGCAATTTACAACCTCAAGCAGCCACGGCTTAGGTCGTTTAGATGATGCGGCTGTCATCAAGAATTACACTGACTGAAGAGGGCGGTTCAACGCTTCAACGTACTGGCGGATGAACGCTTCAACGTACTGGCGGATGAACGCTTCAACGTACTAGCGGATGAACGCAACATTGGGGCGTTCAGTCGCCAAGTCATAGCGACTAACAGCCGTGGAGAGCATCCCATAGGGTTCAGATAAGATTCCTTATTTTCAATAACAATTTACCAATCAAGAGACTTTAAACATGGCACGCATTCCTTACGCAGACTTAACCAATCCTGAAGCCAAGCCGCTGGTCGAGCGCATTGTTGCCGAGCGTGGTGGGGTGTTGCACCTGTATCAAATGCTGTTGCATAGCCCGCCGGTCGCAAGTGGTTGGTTAAATTACCTGACAGCGATTCGTCAACAAAGCAGTTTGCCAGGCGGTTTGCGCGAACTGGTGATCATGCGTATTGCTGTGCTCAATGGCGCGCCTTACGAAGCTGAACAACATGCTCCGATTGCACTGCGTGAAGGGGTTTCGCAAGTGCAACTTGATGATTTGGATAACTGGCAACAATCAAAAAACTACGACGCCACTCAGCGTGCGGTGTTAGCCTATACCGATGCAATGACCAAAGAGATTCATGTGTCGCCCGAGGTGTTTGCCTCCGTTAAGGCCGTGCTGACGGATCGTTTGCTCGTGGAGTTGACAGCAACGGTTGGGGCGTACAACATGGTGTCGCGCTTTTTAGAGGCTTTGCAGATTCACTCGCACGATCAACGTTGATCATGCGACATCCGTTCAGCCTTAGGGCTTAGCGCTCAGCGATGTTTTTGCTCGTATTGCCCACGATTCCTAAGAAATGCTTTCTTTTGATTTGTGGGTATTTTATGCTGGGCTGAGCAGGTGGCTCACTCAATTTATTTCCGTAAAAAGTTGTCCGGATTGATTAAATTTTTGTGACTTTGTCTTTGTCTGGGCTAAATGATGTTATCGTTTACGTCTACTCCAATTAGCGAACAGCTTGCCTGAAAAGCGCAAAATGTTTGCGATGTGAACACACGCTCAGTATTGACTAGCGTTGTACTCTTTGCCTAGGATAAGCGATGTCTGCCAGTGAACCAATTGATATTGAAGTTAGTGCGATTGAAGTAGAGCCTAAGCCCATTGACGAACTACGACGCGCGAAGGCCGAGTCTGCGATCAACTACAGTATATTGTTGTCGGGCGGAGTCGGTATTGTGCCGATACCGTTAGTCGATTTTGTTGGTGTCACGGCTATTCAGCTAGCCTTGGTTAAGCAACTCAGCTCGCTCTATGGGGTTGAATATACGTCTAGCGCCACCAAGCGTGCGATCAGCGCCTTAATCGGTGGCGCGATTCCGGCCTTCGGTTCGAACACCGTCGCAAGCTGGTTGAAGTTAATTCCAGGGGTTGGTTCTGTATTGGGTGGTTCAGCAATGATGCTGCTATCGGGGGCTTCGACCTACGCTGTCGGGCACGTGTTTGCGCAGCACTTTGAACAAGGCGGCACAATTCTTGATATCGAGACAAGTCAGGTCAAGAAGCAGTTCAACCAGTATTACGAAGCCGGTAAAAGCAAGTTTTCACACAAGAAAGCCAATGCAGAAACCGTAGAGCCTTCGGTTGCGCCTGCTGAAGCTGCTCCCACAGCAGTCTAAGTGACTTGCACGAGTTAGGTTAGGCCTCAGCGAGCCATTGCGCTCGCTGAGCTTTAATCTGAACCGGTTTAGCAGTATCAGACTTGAACGCTAAGGCCATTAAATGATGCTCGGTTGGCTGGCTTTGCCAAAAACTCCAAGCATTGAGATCAGAGCCTTGTGCATCCAGTCGCATTAAGCTTGCTGGTTGGGTTGCGGTTGCGAGCCTAAACGCGAACGAGTCAAGCGCGATTGAAAGCCCCTGACCAACCGCTTTAATGTAAGACTCTTTCAGAGTCCAAAACTCAAGCATCTTTATCGTACGTTCGTGCTCGCTGCTTTGTGCGACAGCTTGACATTCTTCTGGCGCAAAAAAATGCTCGGCCAAACTCTGAGTCATGTCTTTACGGTGCTTGTTCTCAACATCGACGCCTAGCTCAATATGTCTTGAAATCGCAACGGCCGCCAGGCCTTCGGTGTGTGACAGGTTGAAATTGACGGTTTGCTCTTGCGCCGGTGCTACGACAAAAGGCTTGCCATACGAATTGGTGTTAAAGGCAAACTGTGCGGGATCAACTTGAGTGCTCAAGCTTA
This sequence comes from uncultured Alcaligenaceae bacterium, assembly GCA_937897265.1. GTDB lineage: Bacteria > Pseudomonadota > Gammaproteobacteria > Burkholderiales > Burkholderiaceae_B > Zwartia. The sequence goes on along the minus strand of CALCPT010000306.1, from coordinate 3,694 downwards.
GAGCACCTCGCATTAACGCATGGCTAACCAAGTAAGTATGTCGATGTTTGTCGAAGCGAAAGCGTTGGTGCTGGGCGCGTTCTTCAGGTGACAACCACTGCAAAAAACGATTCAAGCGGGCAGGATCTTGAATCGTTTCAGGCTCAATGAACCAGATCAGGATTTCGTGACTGTGCATGTCAGCCGCGAGCTCAGTCGGCTGTAATCTTTGCCGTTCGAGCAAGCTCCTGGTAGCGCGAAGTTTGCTGCGCTAAATACTGTTTGAACTGCTCTGGGGTAGGGCTTGCGCCAAGCTCAACGCCCTTGGTCATAAATTGTTTGACGAGCTCGGGTGCTTGCAAGATCTTGGTCAGCTCAGCATGCAGGCGATTGACGATTGGGGCAGGAGTACCCGCCGGCGCAAACAGCCCATTAAAGGTCGTGTCTTCAAAACCTGCCAGACCCGACTCATCAAGCGTGGGCACATTAGGCAAAATGGCTGAGCGCGTTTTGCTGGTCACGCCAATTGCAGTGATTTTTCCGCTCAAGATATATTGCGCTGAAGTACTGACTTGATCGAACATGAACGGGATTTGCCCACCCAACAGATCGACCATTGATTGTGCGTTGCCTTTGTAGGGCACGTGCAGGTATGACACACCCGCTGCATTGCTAAAAAGCTCGGCAGCAATATGACCCGTTGAACCATTACCTGACGAAGCGTACGCATAAAATTTTGGCTGTGCTTTGGCCAAAGCGATAAAGTCTTTGACATTACGCGCGGCGATCTTGTCAGGATTCACGACCAAGACCATCGGAATTTGGCAGGTGACCGTAATGGGAACGAAGTCTTTAAACGGATCGTAGCCAGCATTTTTTAATAAGACCGGCGCTGTGACAAAGGTTGTTGAGTGAGCCAAAAGGGTGTAACCATCTGGGGCTGCTTTGGCGACAAAGTTCGTGCCTAGCAAACTGCTTGCGCCAGGTTTGTTTTCTACGATGACTTGCTGTCCTAAGGATTTGGTTAGTGCTTCGGCAATCGCGCGTGCAACCATATCGACCGTACCACCTGGTGCAACCGGCACGATGATTTTGATCGGTCGATTTGGATAGTTTGCGGTGTCTTGTGCTTGTGTGTTGAGTGGCACCGACAAAACGAGTGCTGCAAGTAAGGCGCTGAGGTAGCTGTAATACGATCGAAAGGTTTTCATCTTGAGTGTCTCTGTCCGTATCTTGCAAAAAAATTAAAAATCGTAGAGCCGCGCTGGATTATCGACAAGAATCTTTTTTGCCCGCTCAGCACTGCCAGCCCAGCGCACGACACGCTGGATGGCTGCTTGATTGTCTTCGTGATGAAAGCGCTCAATCACTTCAGGTTTGCGAATCTGACCCTTAGGCGGAAACGGGTGGGGCCAGTCAGTACCCCAAACGATGCGGTCTGGGTTCGCTTCAATCAGCGCTTGCGCAAAAGGATCTAAATCAGCGTAATCGATGGCTTCTGATACGCGATAGGCTGCTGAAATTTTTACATAGACTTTGCCCGAGCGCACCAACGAAAGCAGCGCATCAAAACCAGGTTGCTTCAGGCCTGCCGAAGCATTCAGTCGACCAAAGTGATCAATGACCACAGTGGTAGCCGCTTGCATGATGGTGTCATGCATGCCGTCAATTACGCCTAAATTGGTGTACATCTGGATGTGCCAACCAAAGGGTGCCACCTGCTTCGCAGTGCGCAGCAACTGCTGTTGGCCAACGCTGGGGTCATTTTGCCCAACAGTTTCAAGGTTCAGGCGTGTCCCGCGCACGCCTGCCTGATGCATCTCTGTCAGCGCTGCGTTTGAGGTTTTATCATCAATCACGGCCACGCCGCGCGCGCTTGCACCGATGGTGCGTAAGGCCCAAAGCAAGCAACTGTTATCAGCCGCGTATGGGCTTGGATGCACAATCACAACACGCTCGACACCAAGCGAGCGATGCAGGGCATGTAAGTCTTCGATTGACGCCTCGTCGGGCGTGTAGTGTCGCGTAGGTGAAAATGGAAATTGCGCTTGCGGCGGAAACACATGCGTATGGCAGTCGCAAATGCCAGACAAGCCCAAGGGCGCAGAGGGATTCGTTTTAGGCGTAGTAGTCATCAAATTCGTTACCTACACAAGTCATCATCAGTCAGGTCAGTAAGCAGTCTTATGACGCGTAGTGCGGAAAGCCACCTGGTTCGGCTTCAAGCAGGCGAAGCATGGCATGCCACTCAAGCTCGCCATAAGGGCGTCGAACATTGGGTTGATAAAGATGAGCCGATTTTTCAAGTACCTCTTTGCTGGGCAGGCTCAGTGCAGTTCCTGCGGCCATGGCATCAACCTGTGCACGACACGACATTTCAAGTTGATACATGAGGTTAAAGGCTTGTGGAACGGAAGCACCACTAGTGAGCAAACCGTGGTTGCGCAGAATCATGGCATTGTGATCGCCTAAATCACGTACCAGCAATTCGCGTTCGGCTAGATCGACTGCGGGGCCTTCAAAGTCGTGATACGCCAAGTGGTTATTAAACCGACTTGCAGTTTGGGTCATGGGTAACAAGCCACAGCTCATTGAGGAGACTGCCATGCCGGCACGCGTGTGGGTGTGAATGACGGCTGAAACATCAGGCCGTGCGGTGTGGATACAGCCATGAATCACATAGCCCGACACGTTAATGCCGTAGTCGGTATCGGGCTTGCGAACGATTTCACCCTCAACGGTGATGCGCACCAAACTCGAAGCGGTAATCTCTTTGTACAGCAAGCCGTAAAGGTTGATCAGCAAATCTTCAGTGCCGGGGATCCGCGCCGTGATGTGGTTATAGATCATGTCGGTCATGCCGTACTTATCCATCAAGCGATAGCAGGCGGCGAGCGTGACACGGGTCTCCCATTCTTCGGGGCTGACTTTGCCTTTTAAGGGCTCGAACTGGGTTGAAAATTTTTGGCTCATGTCCATGTCTCCTATGCGATTTTGTCGATATTATCAGTGTGCGGCTCTAACGTCATGCTGTACCGTGATATCGCGACGTAGCTGAGTGAACCTAGGGGACAGGTCGATCATTTTCTAGGGTTGCGACGCTACCACGAGGTCAGCTTCAGGTATCGGCATCCCGCGCCGAAAGAGCTCGATGTTTCGAAACATATGCCCGACGAGATTGGGAAGATTGTCATAGACTCCGCCCGCTGAGTGTGGGGTGACTACGACTTGATCCATTTGAAATAGTGGATTGTCTGCCTTTGGGGGTTCTGCCTCAAAGGTGTCTAAGCCAGCTCCCGAAAGTTGTCCTTGCTGCAGGGCTTGAATTAAAGCTGGCTCGTCGATGAGTTCACCACGCGCAGTGTTAATCAAGATTGCACCACGTTTCATTTTGGCAAAGGTATCGGCGTTAAAGCGATGATAGGTTTGTTCAGAGAGCGGAGCATGCAAACTTAAGAGATCGCTGTTTGCGATAAGCGCATCAAAATCAACGTATCGTGCCTGCAGTTTGCTTTCGATTTCAGGCGCGACGCGATTGCGTGTGTGATATATCACCTCAACATCAAAGCCCATTAAGCGCTTGGCTACGTGTTGGGCAATCCCCCCAAAACCAAACAACCCAATCGTTTTGCCGTCTAGTTTGCTGCAAACGGTACGCAAGTCAGCCGCCATCCATTGTCCTTGGCCTAAGCTGCGGTGCGCCAAGGGCAGGCGT
>CALCPT010000305.1 GCA_937897265.1 uncultured Alcaligenaceae bacterium | reverse complement strand
CTCTGACGGGTTCAAATAGGCATTGATTGACTGACCCGAGACACGTACGTGAAGCCCGGTCAAATTGCCCTTGTCATCCAGACCCGCTGACATTTTTGCCATCGAAATCGGGCGATAGAAGTCGTGCATCATATCTTCTTCGCGACTCCAGACCATCTTGATTGGCACGTTCGGAAAGCGTTTGGCGATCGCAACGGCATGATGCATAAAATCTTGTGTACCGCCACGTCGTCCGAGCCCACCACCTAAGTCCATGGTTTTAATATCGCAATTTGCAAGCGGTAGCCCAGACGCCTCTGAGAGCGCTGCGATCGAAGCTTCGGCATTTTGCGTGGGTACCCAGGCGTAGGCCCGATCGGCACTCAGTTGCACCACGCAATTCATCGGCTCCATCGTGGCGTGGGCCAAAAACTGGCTGCTATACACCGCATCGACTGTTTTCACCGACGCTTTGATCACGGCCAGTGCATCGCCTTCTTTGCGCTGCCAGTAGTCGCCCTCAACGCTCAAGCCCTCTTTTAAGGCCGCGGCGATTGTTGTGCTGGAGGCCTTTGCATTCGGACCCAAATCCCAATCAATCGGAAGGTTATCTAACGCCGTTTTGGCACGCCACCACGTGTCAGCTACGACAGCTACCGTTGAATCATTGACTTTAACCACGCCTTTCACACCGCGCATGGCTTTGACCTTTGCTTCGTCAAAACTCACCAGCTTGCCCCCGAACACCGGACAGCTTTTTACTGCCGCACATAACATGCCGGGCAAACGCAGGTCGATACTAAAAACTTTGGCGCCATTGACTTTATCTGCGGTGTCCAAGCGCGGGACCGCTGTCCCTGCAATTTTCCATTCTTGAGGCTTTTTCAAGACGATAGATTTTGCTTCAGGGGGAGTTAGTTTGGCCGCTGCATCAGCGACTTTGCCGTAGGTCACCGTACGACTCGTCGGTGCGTGCGTGATCACACCTTTGCTCACCGTTAACTCTGACACGGGCACTTTGAACTGTTCTGCTGCCGCTTGCAGAAGCATCATCCTAGCGGCAGCGCCACCACGACGAACATAATCATGCGAGTCACGAATACCACGACTACCGCCTGTCGCCATCGCACCCCACGCACGCTTACGAGCTAAATTTTGTCCCGCAGACGGTGCCTCGTAGGTGACTTTTTTCCAGTCGCAGTCGAGCTCTTCGGCGACCAACTGAGCCAGACCGGTGCGTGTCCCCTGACCCATCTCAGAGCGCACAATACGAATCACCACGGTATCGTCAGGTTTGATCACCACCCACAGATTCACCTCATCTGCTGTCAACGCTGGTGAGGTGGCTTGCGCCAAGGCTGGGCGCGAGTGCATTAACCCAAGTGCCAGACCAGCGCCTACAGTCGCAGCACCGATCAAAAACTGCCGACGAGCAGGGTGTAGAGGACTATTGGTTAAATGCTTGGCCTTGCGTGTTACGCCAGGGGCCTTACTGAGTAGGTTTGTCATGTTCAGCCTCCTTATGCTTTTGCAACGCCAGCGGTCGCGTAATCATTCAACACGTCGGCCAATTGCTTTTGTCCCGCCGCGACGTGGATGCCATCGCGGATACGTTGGTAGGTGCCACAGCGGCAGATATTCGTCATCGCAGCATCGATATCAGCATCAGTGGGTTTGGGCACGCGCTTGAGCAGAGCAACCGCCGCCATGACTTGACCCGACTGACAATAGCCGCACTGTGGAATATCGAGTGCAATCCAAGCCTGTTGCACCGCGTGGCTCGTGTCTTTAGACAACCCTTCAACGGTGGTGATCGCCTGCCCGGCGGCACTCGCTACAGGAATCGAGCAAGAGCGCACCAACTCGCCATTGATCTGTACAGAACAGGCGCCACATTGTGCGACACCGCAACCATATTTAGTGCCCGTCAACCCTAGCACTTCTCGCAACGCCCACAACAAGGGCATATCTGGCTCGACATCAACATTGTGAACCGTACCGTTTACTTTGAGTTCCATGAAAAATGCCTCAGGTCAAAAGAATTACAGATGACTATACCTGAGCGAATCACCCAAGTCAGCAGGGTTTTAGCTGTTTTTTTGACTGTGACGGCGACTCATTTAAAAACCATATACGCAAAAGGGCTATTGCTTTCAAAAGGGCACTTTAACGACGCGCCCATCCGGCACAGCATTATCTTAGACTCAATGCATATGCAAGCGTGCAAAACTCTCAAAGTCATGCGCAGGGATTGGCCGGCTATACAAATACCCTTGAAATGCCAAACAACCAATATCTTGTAAAAACTCTTGCTGCCCTACGGTCTCAACGCCTTCGGCAATCACTTCTAAGCCTAAAGAGTGGCCGAGCGTCACGATGGTACGTGCGATCGCAGCCCCATGGGCGTCGGTCAGCATATCTCGCACAAAGGACTGGTCAATTTTGAGCTGATCAAGCGATAAACGCTTAAGGTAATTAAGCGACGAATAGCCAGTACCAAAGTCATCAAGTGAAACCGCGATACCGATGTCTTTGAGCGAAGCAATCTTGCGATTGACATCACCCAAATCATTGACAAGCATGCTTTCAGTCAGCTCGAGCTTCAGTCGCTCGGGTGGCGCTCCGCTGGCTTTTAGCGCACTGAGTACCGTCTCGGTGAAGTCTGGTTGTTGAAACTGCATCGGACTGATGTTGACAGCCAATTTGAGTTCACGCATGTGCTCAATCTGAGACCACCTAGAAAGCTCAATACAAGACTGCTCTAGCACCCAACCACCAAGCTGCTTGATAAAACCAATTTTTTCGGCAAGCGGCACAAACAAGCCGGGCGAAATATTGCCGTAGGTAGGATTTTTCCAGCGCAACAAGGCTTCAGCTCCGCTGACTTTGAGATTTGAATCAATTTGAGGCTGAAAGTGCAAGTTAAGCTGCTTACCTTGAATCGCTTGGCGCAATTCGTTGGCCATCAGCAAACGCTCGTCCAAACTCGCTTGCATCTGCGCATCGAAGAAACGAAACGTATCCTTGCCTTGGGCCTTCGCCTGATACATCGCCATATCCGCATTTTGTAGCAAGACCTCTGCACTCGCCTGATGATCTCCAATTAAAATCACACCGGCGCTGGCGGAAGAATCTTGGGCAGTCCCCTGCAACAAAATCGGACTCGCGAGCAAACCTAGAATACGCTGCACCGAAGCGAGTGCCCTAGAACCAGACAACGCGTGGTCGCCACCAAGATTGCGCAGCAACACCACAAACTCATCGCCGCCAATCCGCGCTACCGTTTCATCCGCTCGAACACAGCTCAATAAACGCTGACTCACCTCGATCAAAAATTGATCCCCTTGTTGATGACCAAAGGCATCATTCACATTCTTAAAATTATCCAGATCCAAATAAATTAACGCGCCATAATTGTGCTCATCCAAGCAAGCTTGCAGCGCTTCGCTCAAGCGTGTCGTCAACATACGACGATTAGCCAAACCGGTCAGGGCATCCGTAAAGGCAAGTTGCTCAATCTTTAGTGCGGCTTGCTTTTGCATTGAGATATCGCGCTGAACGCCGACAAAATTTGTACATACGGCTTGCTCGTTAAAAAGCGGCACAACGTCTAAGGCAATCCAGCTAGGCTGTTTCGGATTAGCGTACGTCAATACTTCAACGCTCAGAGGTTTTCGCTCACTGAAGGCCGCACTCACTGTTGCGCGCTCTAAGGGGTCGAGCTGACCGGGCTTTAGCAGCGGTGGGCGCTGACCAAGAAGCTGCTCACGCGAAACGCCCGACATCTTGGTCAAAGCATCGTTGGCAAAAATAACTTTGGGTCCGTTTATCAGATCGACATCCGTGACCCAGACACCGTCATTCACATAGGTCACTGTCGCTTCGAGCAACCGTAATTGCTCGATGCGCTCACGTAATTCGCGGTCTGCCTCCCGCAGAGATCGCTCGGACAACGCTTTACTCGTCAGTGAGTCAGCAATTTGTTGAACTTCGATATTATCGAAAGGCTTTTTTAGAATCAAAAACCGATCACTATTTTCAAGTTGCTCACGGATCTCGCCCCAAGAAAAATCTGAGAACGCCGTACATAAAACCACATGCAATTGCGGGTCGAGTTGCCACATACGCTGCGTGGTCTCGATTCCATTCCAACCGTTAGGCATCCGCATATCGACGAACACCAGAGAATAGGGATCGTTTTGTTTTTGCGCCTCGCGCACGCGCTCAAGGCCTTCTTGCCCACGTGTCGCGACATCAATGCGATATTCAATCTCGTGAAATTTTGCGGGCGGTTGGCGACCAAATAAACCAGCCGCCATATCTTTTAAGTGAAGACTCTTGACAGAACGAACGGCTAGCACCTTCAAAAAGTCTTCGCCGATCGCAAGGTTGTCATCGATGACCAGAATCCGTCTGGGCAGATTTTCTTGCAAGCTTGTTAAATTTTTTTGCAACATCATGACACATCAACCTGTTCTGGTTGGACTGCGGTTCGATCAATCGGAAGGGTCAAACTAAAGGTCGAGCCCAAATACATACCATCGCTGTGGGCTGTCAGCGTGCCGCCCATTTCGTGGGCCGCCACGGCACTTGCGTGCAGACCAAGACCATGACCGTTCTCTTTTGTCGTAAACCCGTAAGAGAACAGCGCGCTCAATGTCGCCTCATTCATGCCGATACCGTTATCAATAAAATCAATGCGCAACGTATGGTCAATACCTTGACTGACCTGGATCTGCAATTTGCGTATGTTTCTTTCAACCGAAGCCATCACCGCTTGCTGTCCATTCATCACAATGTTCAAGATAATCTGAGTTAATTTGATACGATCACCCGTCCACCATACCGCATCGCCGACCTGACAAGTCACTTCAATTTCAGCTTCTCTTAATTGCACCGCCAAAAGTGATATGGCATCGTGCAGTACCTCTTTCAAATTCATTCGAACTTTAAGGCCGCCTTGGCCACTGAGCGACTGTTGGCGGGCAACGATCTCTTTAATGTGCTGCATACTCAACATTAATTGCTCGAGCTCTTTAATAGCATTCGCGTATTCAGCCTCCCACACCTCAGCCAAGAGTGTTAAGTACTCAGGCAGCTGACTGCCCTGCGAATCTTCTAGCAAGTATCGCGCCAAATCATTCCGGTGTGCAGCCAGCAAGCTGATCGCCAACGGAAAATCCTTCAGCGAAGTCGTTTTATGCTGTTCATACAAAATCAACGCGGAGACATTCGCACTATTCAACACATTACCGACGTTATGCAACACGCTGTTAGCCACTTCAGCCATGCCCGCACGGTGTGAAATCGAGTAAGTCAATGCATTGGCGCGCACCAACTCAAGTTCGACACGTCGCCTCTCGGCAACTTCTAAGCGGAGCGCTCTCGTGCGTTCTAGCACGCGCGACTCAAGTTCTTCGTGCGCCTTGCGCAAGGCCTCTTGCGTGGCCAAACGGTCTCTTAACTCTAACTGCAATCGTGTGTCAGAGCGCAATAACCACCAAGCGCCTAAGCTCAAAAGTAGCAGAGCGAGGCCGGAGCGCCACAGAATCTTATGCAGAACATCGTCCCATTCTCTTAAAAATAGATCACGCGTGATCACGCTAGTGACAATCAGAGGAAACTGTTCGACGCGACGCGCGGCAACCATGCGCAAATCGGTACTATTTGATTCTGTCAGACGCTCAGAGTCCGTCACTAGGACACCATGTGCAAGTTGTTGTGCACCGATGAGGGTTCGGGTCGCGCTCGTCAGATTTTGCATACCGACCAGTGCATCAGCAGAGGGCCAGCGCGACATCAGCGTATAGTCACTGCGGTACAAACTCACCGAAGCGCCCTTACCAAGGTCTTTAACCACTTTTTCGTAGAGCTCAGAAAACGGCTGCAGAGATAACTCAATACGCAACCAGGCTTGGCTTGAGCCGTCGCGAGTTTTAACTTCGCGCCACAGATCAAACAGCCATTGTCTTGTCTTATCATCAAACCGTGGAGGTCCGAGAAAATTATCGCTTGAAGACCGTGGGGAAATCTGGAGAAATTCGTTTTTTTGACGCTCAAGGTCAAATAGCGAAACTTCACGATTTGATGAACTGATGACGCGACCAGTCGGCAGCACTACACTAATCCCTTCAATCAACCGGTTGACCCGCACCATTTCCTGCAACATCCTGGGCACGCTCAGGTCGTTCATTGCTTGGGATTTGGTTTGATCTGCCAGAACCAGTTGTTCGATCATGTAATCGGAAAGTGTGTCCAACACCATTTCTGCCGAAAACAATGACTGATTGGCATGCTCGGCCAACACCAGCGTTTGATGAGACAGTTGCTTTGACCAAAACTGCACGGCGGTTGCATATCGATTGGTCGCGTTAAACAAGGCGCTAGAGATGATAAAGGTAGCGGCCACTAGCACCATTACCCAAATCAATAGTCGCCTCGAGCCCCTACGCAATTTAAATTGAGTAAAGAGTACCCGCCCAGCTGCTACAAAGGCATTAAAGTGACTCAAACTTTATTAGCTCAAAGGTAAGGTTGTAGTTTAAGTACGTCAGCTAAAGGCAGTGCCTTTGAGTAGAGCCAACCTTGCGCACGATGACACCCTGCAGCAATTAAGGCTTGTTGTTGTTCAGCGTTCTCGACACCTTCGGCCGTCACTTCAAGATCTAGCGTCTTGGCCAAGTTAATAATCGCAATGATGATCTTCTTTTGCGTTGTGTCATGCAATGCAGAGATAAAGCCTGAATCGATCTTTAGGCGATTGATTGGCATATTCGCAAGCCTTGCAAACGAAGAGTAGCCCGTTCCAAAGTCATCGATCGCCACCTCAACACCCAAGGTACGAATCGATTTCAGCTGACCAAAGATTTCTGCCGCAGAATCTGCTGCATGGCTTTCGGTCACTTCGATTTCAGATCGGAAGAGCACACGTCTGAACTCCAGTCACGCCAATGT
>CALCPT010000304.1 GCA_937897265.1 uncultured Alcaligenaceae bacterium | reverse complement strand
AGATTACGCTCGACTAGCGACGGCAGTTGACTGAGTCGTTTGATCGTCGAGGAATGCGGTTGGGTAATTACGCCTTAACAACATGGAGTCTGATGACACCGTGTTTCGGGTTGATATGGCGATTAGGATCGCGTAAAGCACTAATAATTAAAGGATTTATAGGATATTTCCGCTGCAGGTGTAGCCATGTTTCACGGTTAAATTACAAATTACTCAATATATCGGGTAAAATTACTCAACATACTGAGTAATTTGTAATGTTCAATCGCTTGCAGTACCCCACGCTTTGTAAACGCCTGCAAGAACCTCGCCGGTTCATGCAGATTTTGTCTGGACCACGCCAGGTGGGCAAAACCACGCTTGCAAAACAAGCGATCTCTAGTTTTGATGGTGTCGGTCACTACGCCTCGGCCGATTTGCCGAGCAGCCCCGATGCGGGTTGGGTGCAGCAGCAGTGGGATATCGCTCGGCGAGTCAGTCAAAACCAACCCTGCGTCTTGGTGCTAGATGAAGTGCACAAGGTTCAGCGTTGGTCTGAAGTGATCAAAATGCTTTGGGATGAAGATAGTTTTCAAGTTGGGTCATCTCATCCGTTACGCGTGGTCTTGTTGGGTTCGTCTCAGTTCTTAATGCCACAAGGGGTCAGCGCAAGCCTTGCCGGCCGTTTTGCATTGATTCGTGTGCCGCACTGGTCATTCGCCGAAATGCGCGACGCGTTTGGTTGGAGTTTTGAGCAGTTCATTTACTTTGGTGGCTATCCAGGCGCGGCCTCGTTGATTGCAGATGAGGCCCGTTGGCGCGACTATGTACTTGACTCGATTATTGAACCAACGCTTACGCGAGACGTCTTACAGTTAAGTCGTATTGATAAGCCCGCGTTGTTGCGCAGGCTGTTTGTTTTAGGATGTCATTACTCAGGTCAGATTTTATCGTTTCAAAAAATGATCGGACAACTGCAGGACGCCGGCAACACTACGACGCTCTCAAACTATCTGACGTTACTTGGTGGCGCTTGGATGTTGACTGGGATCGAAAAGTTTGCCGGTGATCAAGCGCGCAGTCGGTCCTCAAGCCCTAAGCTGCAGGCATTAAATTCGGCCTTCATTAGCGCGCAGTTGGGGATGACTCATGAAGCGGCAATGAATGATCGAGAGCTTTGGGGGCGACTCGTTGAATCTGCCGTTGGGGCACACCTGCATAATTACAAATCTTCAGGGGTTGAGCTGCAATACTGGCGCGAGCGCAGCGATGAGGTCGATTTTGTTTTGAGTCAGGGCGATAAGGTGACTGCGATTGAGGTCAAAAGCGGCCGTCATAAAGGATCCCTGGCTGGGCTAAAGAAATTTACTCAAAGTTATCAGGGCAGTCAGCCTTTAGTCGTTGGTACTGGTGGTATCCCGGTTGCTGATTTTTTACTCAGTGCGCCTGATCAGTGGTTGTAGTGCGGTGTATCACTCCAAATCAGAATTACATTTTTAGTTAACTACGTAATTTTAACTAAATGCGCGGAAATCCTCCCCGTTCAGGGGGAGGATGAATAGCGCGGACACCGCAGGTGTCCTTATTGTTCTCTGACTTAGACGTCTACTGCTCCTTAATATCTTGGCAAACAATGTTCATCGCGATGCAGCCTTAGTCTATTGCCCACTCTTTTTGGGTACTTACGCCATGACAATATTTGGTTACAAAGCACAAGTTTTCGTTGCAAAGACTCACTGAATTTTTACCTGACAAATACAACTTTTACACAGGTGATTGGGTGATCTACCTTGATCGCGCAAATATAATTGAGGGCATGAAACGCTTGCAGGCCTACAAATTTCGGATAGAACCAAACGGTGAACAACAGCGCGCCATGCGTCGCATCTCCGGCACCTGCCGCTTTGTCTGGAACAAGGCTCTCGCGTTGCAAATCGCTAATCACCAGCGAGGCCAAAAGTTCGTCAATCATTTCGACATGTGCAAGTGGTTACCTGTCTGGAAGAGAGAACCTGAGACCTTGTGGCTTAAAGAAACGCCGTCGCAGTTGTATCAAGTTGTGCTCAAAGATCTGGCGCGCGCATACAAGAATTTTTTTGAGAAACGCGCCGCTTTCCCGACCTTCAAAAAGAAGAGCGCAAGCACCAGCTTTTGCTTTCCGCAGGGCTGCGAGCTCGATGCCGTCAATCGCCGCATCAGGTTTCCAAAGTTAGGCTGGCTTCGCTATCGTAAGAGTCGCGCCGTTGAAGGCACAATCAAAAATATCATCGTGTCGTGTGTGGCTAACAAGTGGTACGCCAGCATTCAAAGTGAGCGCGAGGTGGCGCAGCCTGTGCATCCGGCGACCTCTATTGTCGGCATCGATCTAGGCGTGCTGCGGTTTGCCACGCTCTCAGACGGTACGGTATTTGAGCCCGTCAACGCCCTTGGCAAACACGCCGACACCCTCGCGAAGCATCAGCGTTGCTTGAGCCGCAAGACCAAATTCAGCAGCAACTGGAAAAAGCAGAAACAGAAAATCTCACGCTTGCATCACCGGGTCGCCCATACCCGCTGCGACTTTCTGCATAAGACTTCTACCCTAATCAGCAAAAACCACGCGATGATTGTGATCGAAGACTTGAAAGTCAAAAATATGACCAAATCGGCCACAGGCACCGTTGAGGCACCAGGGCGCTGCGTCAAAGCTAAGTCGGGCCTAAACAAGTCGATTCTCGATCAGGGTTGGGGCGAGTTTCGCCGCCAGTTAGAATACAAACAAGTGTGGCGTGGCGGTGAGCTACTTGCCATCGATCCGCGCAACACCAGCCGAATGTGCCCGGTCTGCAGGCACATAGCGGCCGAAAACCGAAAAACACAGGCCAAGTTTGAGTGCGTCGAGTGCGGCTTTGCAGAAAACGCAGACCTGACAGCCGCAATTAATATACTAAGGGCAGGACATGCTCGGCTCGCCTGCCAAGTGAACGGTGCAATCATGCCGTCAGAAACAGGAACCCACCGAAGCGATCTACCTCATCCCGAGGTTGAAGCCGTAGGAATCCCCGTTCTTTAGGGCGGGGAGGATGTCAAAAAATAACAAAATACATGGATGTGCAGTTCAGCGTGACGTTAACTAGTCCCGATCTCACTGAATAAAACTTTTCAAGCGCTCGGCCCAATACAAGTAAGCTGGCTTAGAAAGATGTAAACCATCCCAGGTGTACTTCGGCAACAGGCCTTGCTCGTCATTCGCCAAACCTGGATTCAAGTCTAGCCATTGAATATTGCGCGCAACCGCAAAGGCTTGAAGCTTTTGATTCAATGATCTGACAGACTCAACGGCGCTGCCGCATTGCGGACGCGAGCATTCAAGCGTGGCTTGCATCACAACCGTAATTTTATTTTTTTGAAGCTCATCAACGATCAAGGTGTACTGCTTAAACGTTTGCTCAACCGTTGCGCGCCTGAGCAAATCATTGATGCCAATCATCAAAAATACTTTGGCTGGGCGTAACGCTACCGTTGCTTTCATCTCACGCAACAAGTCGTAGGTGGTGTAGCCCGATACACCACGATTCACAATACGCGTTTTTGGAAACAGTGCCTGCCACGGCCCGGCTTCAGTGATCGAGTCACCCAGCATCATGACTTCGGGCGGTGCAAGCTCGGGCCTAAGCTGTGCGCAAACAGGTTGTGTCATGCTGCTCAGCCCAAGCAAGCAAGCACTAAACAGGCATGCGTAAAACGATTTTTCCAACATGCTTGTTTGTTTCCATCATTTCTTTGGCTTGTGCCAGTTGTTCAAACGCGAAGACATGATCCACCAAAGGTTTGATACGACCATCTGCAATCGCAGGTAAAACTTCGGCTTTGAATTCGGGTAAGAATGCAGCCCGCTGTTCGGCTGAACGCAACTTGTTTGACACGCCAAACAAGCGCAAGCGTTTTGAATGCAGGGCTAACAGATCAAGCTCGGCTGATAGCACGCCATCAACATAGCCTACCATCGCAAAGCGCAGATCGGAAGAGCACACGTCTGAACT
>CALCPT010000303.1 GCA_937897265.1 uncultured Alcaligenaceae bacterium | reverse complement strand
ATTGAGCAAGTCGTGAATGTCTGCCAAACAACCAGTGTGCAAGACGCTTGGTCACGCGGTCAAACTGTCACCGTGCATGGCTGGGTGTATGACCTTAAGGATGGCCTTGTGCGCGACATGGGGATCAGTATCGCCAGCTTCGATGAACTTGAGCAGCGCTACAGCGCCGTACTTGCGAAGCGCTACACCGAGTCTTAGCCGCGTACTGTCTGGCGCACTCGCCAAAACAAGAAGCCCGCGATTGCAAGATTCAGCAAATTCCAGGCCATACCGTTGATCATTGCCATTTGGTACGAACCGGTTAGGTCAAAAATTTTGCCCGACATCCAACCACCGAGGGCCATCCCAAACATCGTGCACATGATCACCGAACCCACCCGTCGACCAGCCTCGGCGGCCGGAAAATATTCGCGAATGATAATCGCGTACGACGGGACGATGCCACCCTGAAACAGTCCAAATAAAGCAGAGATCAAATAGAGCGAAACCAACCCATCAAAAGGCAAGAACATAAACAACGCGATGCCTTGCAAGGCCGAGCCCAACAACAAGGTGCGAATGCCCCCGATACGATCGCAAATCGCACCCGAGATCAAACGGCTCACGATGCCGCAACCAAGCATCAGCGCTAACATCTCGGCGCCGCGAGCGGGGCCATAGCCCAAATCTGCGCAATACGCCACGATATGCACCTGAGGCATCGACATGGCAACACAACACGCCAAGCCTGCTACGCACATCAAAAACTGTGCATGATTGATATTCAGCCCAAACGGTCTCGCCACGCCCGCAACGAGGTTATTCGCCAAGGCAGACACCTGCGCCAACGGAGGGCGACGACGCATTAAAAAAGCGAGCAAGGCCATGCTGACTCCGGACACCAACCCCACCCAAATGTAGGTCTCGCGCCAACCAATAGTCGATACCCCCCACTGCGTCAAAGGCGGCCAAATCGCACCGGCCAAATAATTACCACTTGCACAAATCGCGACCGCAATACCGCGACGCTTGTTCCACCACAGCGAGGTATCAGCCACCAATGGCGCAAAGGTTGCAGAGGCGCCCAAAAAACCCAAAAACAAACCATGTACGATCGCAAACACAAGGATGTCAGTGGTGTGCGCAGCCCAGACAAAGCCGATCAGCAAACCAGCGGCGCCGATCAACAGGCAGGTCCAGACACCCCAACGGTCAGAGACGCGCCCCATCAGTAAACCGCCTGCACCAAAGCCAATCCACAACAGCGTTGACGGTAATGAAGCGTCTGAGCGCGACACACCAAACTCTGCCTGCACCTCGGGCAATACGACCGAAACAATAAACATGCAACTGCTGCCCATCACCATAATGACAAGCGCCTTGATGAGTCGCCATAACGCGTAGCGAGAATCAATCAGGTGCTCAGGAGCATGTTGTACTGTCATAGCAAGACTCTTTTTAAGATCGCGCGAGGGCCTGAAAACGTGAGTGCAGCGTACCACGGCAGGCCAAACCCTGCCCAACGCGGCAAGTGTTTTCTAGCGTCTAACCACGGTCGGTATTTGGGCTTCAGTTGCCAGCCAGAACCTGAGCAGCCAATGCGCGTAAGACAACGTAAACTGCCCGTAAGCGGCGTGCCAATGTGTCTATCCAGTGACCTGGCGTGTTGGGCGCCCGTTTCATTTGGCCTACCTTTAAAGACCTTTGTCATGCAACACTCAGCCTCCCCTCTTGCCGCCGGTAAACGCTCATACCGTTATTACGATTTGATCGTCGTGGCGTCTGTGACGGTCTTACTGTGTTCGAACCTGATCGGTACCGGCAAGGTCGCGCAAGTCGACGTGCCAGTCTTGGGCACCGTGCTCTTTGGTGCGGGTGTGCTGTTTTTTCCGTTGTCTTATTTATTTGGCGATATTTTGACTGAGGTCTATGGCTACGCGCACGACCGGCGCGCCGTTTGGTGCGGTTTTGCGGCCCTGGTGTTTGCGGCAGTGATATCGCTGATCGTGATAAGTTTGCCAGTCGCGCCCGGTCCGCATCATGCCCACATGCAAGAAGGCCTTGAGGCAGTATTTGGTAATACTTGGCGGGTCGTGCTGGGGTCGATTGTCGCTTTTTTTTGCGGCAGCCTGACCAACGCTTTTGTCTTGGCCAAGATGAAAATTTGGTGTCAGGGCAGACATCTGTGGGCACGCTTGATCGGCTCGACCGCGTTGGGTGAGTTGGTCGATTCGTCATTATTCTTTTTGATCGCCTTTTATGGCATTTGGCCGACCGAGCAACTCATTGCTGTCGCCATTTCACAATACATACTCAAAACCAGCTGGGAAGTCCTGGCCACCCCTCTGACCTATCGACTGCTGGCGTTTTTAAAGCGCAAAGAAAACGAAGATTATTACGACCGAGAGACTGACTTCAGCCCTTTTAAGGTAAAGGTGTCTTGATCGTGGTGGCTTGTTACCCGACCAGAATGTCGATATAACAGCCATGCCAGCACTGTGTGTAATTTAAGGCGTAAAGACCTGCAAAGAGCACGCTGAGCCGTTACACTAGCCAACGAATTTAGCGATTGCCAACAGCCTGCGGAGACCGACCCCATGAGTGTGATCACCAACATCGAAGACTTGCGCGTTTTGGCAAAAAAGCGCGTACCGCGTATGTTTTACGACTACGCTGACTCGGGCTCATGGACAGAAAGCACCTACCGTGCCAACGAAAGCGATTTTCAAAAAATCAAATTGCGTCAACGCATTTTGATCAACATGGAAAACCGCTCGACCGTCAGCAAAATGATCGGGCAAAAAGTGGCCATGCCCTTGGCAATCGCACCAACCGGCTTGACCGGCATGCAACACGCCGACGGCGAAATTCTTGCGGCCAAAGTGGCAAAAGAGTTTGGTATCCCCTTCACCCTATCGACCATGAGCATCTGCTCGATTGAAGCTGTGGCCGAGGGCACAAATCATCATCCCTTTTGGTTTCAACTGTATGTGATGAAAGACCGCGGCTTCATCGAGCGCCTGATCGAACGCGCAAAGCGCGCCAACTGCTCGGCGCTGGTGCTAACGCTTGATTTGCAAATCTTAGGGCAGCGCCACAAAGATCTAAAAAACGGCTTAAGTGCGCCACCCAAGATGACCTTGGCCAATATGATTGATATCGCGACCAAGCCCCGATGGGCGATGGGGATGCTGGGTACCAAAAACCGACAATTTGGCAATATCGTGGGGCATGTGCAGGGTGTGAGCGACATGAGCAAGCTCAGCGAATGGACTGCCTCGCAATTTGACCCGCGCCTGAACTGGGACGACGTAGCTTGGATCAAAAAACTTTGGGGTGGAAAACTGATCTTGAAAGGCATCCAAGACGTCGAAGATGCCCGCATGGCGCTGAATAGTGGTGCCGATGCCCTGATCGTCAGCAATCATGGTGGCCGTCAGCTTGATGGCGCCGCCTCAAGTATCGAATCTTTGCCAGCCATCGTAGAAGCCGTTGGCAAACAAATCGAAATCCACATGGATGGTGGGGTGCGCAGCGGTCAAGACATCTTAAAAGCGCGTGCGCTTGGCGCGCAAGGTTGTTATATTGGTCGCGCCTTTTTGTATGGCTTAGGTGCCATGGGCGAATCGGGCGTTAAGAAGGTACTAGAAATCTTGCACAAAGAGCTTGATCTGACGATGGCCTTTTGTGGGCGAACTGACATTGAAACGGTCGATAAAAGTATTTTGCTACCCGGCACCTATCCTACTTAATTTGAAACACTAAAAACTTAAAATACTCAAAGCTTGAACCAATCGAAGCTTGAACCGCTCAACACTTGAAACACTCATCATGAACTCAAACAAGTCAACTTTAAAAGCGCTACCGCGCTGGATCTTCATGAGCAGGTGGCTTCAAGCACCGCTCTATATCGGGCTGATCGTGGCGCAAGGCGTTTACGTTTGGCAGTTCTGGAAAGAGCTGATCCACCTGATTGCCATGATGGGCGTTGACAAGGCAATCACCGAAACCGAGCTCATGCTAATTGTGCTGGGTTTGATTGACGTCGTCATGATTTCAAACCTACTCGTCATGGTCATCGTTGGAGGCTGGGAAACCTTCGTGTCTCGCATGGGGCTTGAAGACCACCCCGATCAGCCTGAATGGCTGTCGCACGTGAATGCCGGGGTCTTGAAGGTCAAGCTTGCAACCGCAATTATCGGGATCTCGTCGATTCACTTGCTCAAGACCTTTATCAATGCGCCCAGCATTGCAGAACCAACTCTCATGTGGCAAACGCTGATTCATCTTGCCTTTGTCTTATCTGCCATCGCAATCGCGTATACCGAAAAGCTTTTGAGCCAAGCTCACCAACCCCAACACCACTAAGGAGCCCCCGCCATGTCAGGACACGGACACGTTGACCCCTCAAACAAAAATGTTGCACTCGTGATTGCAGTGCTGGCACTTTTTTTAGCGATCAGCGAAACCCTAAGTAAAGCGTATCAAACCGAGGTGATTACCAAACAAGTTGAAGCCTCTAACCTGTGGGCGTTTTTTCAAGCAAAGTCGATTCGCAAAACAACCACTGACGTGGCTTTGCAAGCTGCACAAATCAGCCCGCACGCCGACGATCCAAAAACTGTCGCGCAGATAAAGAAATGGGCTGATACCGCAAAACGTTACGACACTGAGCCAGAAACGGGCGAAGGTCGTAAAGAGCTTGCCGAGCGCGCAAAAAAGGCACAAGCGCTAGGCGAACTTGCCAACCACAAATATCACAACCTCGAGATTTCCTCTGGCATGTTGCAAGTCGCCATTGTGTTGGCCTCGTCTTCGATCATTACAAACGTCATGATGCTGGCTTGGCTGGCGGGTGGCTTGGGGATTGTGGCCGTGGGTTTTGGAATTTTTGCAATGTTTGGAGCGACAGCTCTGTTTTGACACACCCACTACCGCTTGCCCAACACGCCACGCTTTTTAAGGTCACAAGCCATGCAGCGTCGAGACCTTCTTAAGTTTGCGGGTGCTTCGGCCGCCCTTATAGGGTTGCCCAGCGTTGGGATTGCGAAACAAGCCTGGTCGGTAGACCCTTTTAGTTTAGGCATCGCTAGTGGCTCGCCCACTAGCAACTCGTTAGTGCTTTGGACGCGTTTGGACGCCCCCGCGCTAGAAGCTGCCGGGCTCACAACCAAACCCGTGACCGTCACCTGGCAGCTTGCTTACGACGAGCAGTTCAGTCGCATTGCAGCAACAGGCGTCGTTCAAGCCACTGCAGCACTCGGGCATTCGGTACACGCAGAGGTTGCAGGGCTTGAGCCCGGGCGCGCCTACTTCTATCGTTTCATCGCAGGCGCTGCGACCAGCACAACCGGCCGCACACGTACCTTTCCAGCACCAGACGCTGACGTGAAGCGTTTACGCCTAGCCTACGCCTCGTGTCAGCAGTGGGGCAATGGCTATTACAGCGCGTACCGGCATATGCTTGCCGAAAATCTAGACTTCGTCTTGTTTTTAGGCGATTACGTTTACGAGTATCCTGCCTCACGCCCAGTCGAGGTACGGCCAACCACGGGTGGTTGGATTACGACTTTAGAGGGCTACCGCAGTCGTTATGCATTACACAAATCTGATCCAGACCTACAAGCGATTCACGCCGCATACCCTTGGCTAGTCACCTGGGACGATCACGAAGTTCAAAACGATTATGCAGGCACGCACGAGGGCCTATCCGGCACTCCGGTCGAGAATTTTATGGCGCGTCGACGTGCCGCCTACCAAGCGTTTTATGAAAACATGCCTGTCACGCGCGCAAGTTTTGCAAAGTTGCTTGACGGGCAAGGGGATGAAGCGAAAGTATTTGGCAGCGTGTCGTACGGGCGTTTAGCCACAATTTACACACTTGATGATCGGCAACACCGCGATCTGCAAGCATGCACGCCCAACAATCGCGCTGGTTCGGGGCGTATCGACCCAAGCAAGTGCGACATCTTGAACCAGCCTCAACGCACCTTGCTTGGCAACGCTCAAGAGCGTTGGCTTGGCCAGCAGTTTGCCTCGGCCCGCAGTCGCTGGAACCTCATCGGCCAGCAGACCTTGTTCGGACGGCGCAACTTCAGCACCACCGGTGCGCAGCTGCTCAGAAATGATGGCTGGGATGGCTACCCCGCTGCACGTCGGCGCCTGACTGACTCAATGCTTCAGACCCGCCTGAGTAACCCAGTTGTGTTAGGTGGCGACATTCACGAGAACTGGGTGGGGCATGTGTTATCTGACTATGACAATCCAGACTGCGAAGCGATTGGTGTTGAGTTTTGTGGCACAAGTATTACCTCGTTATCCAACACCACCTCTGCTCAAATTGCGCAACAACTCGAGCTCAATCCTCACTTTATCTTTGCGAATGCCGCGTCGCGCGGTTATGGCGTGGTTGAGTTAAGCCCCACGCAACTCACCACCACGCTCACTGCCGTGCACGATGCGCGCGATCCCAAGTCTGGCGCATTTGTCTTAGCCAAGTTTGCCGTTGAGGCGGGGCGCGCTGCGGTCAATTCTGCATAGGCTAATTAGCGCATTCCATTAGTGCCCAGTTTTTTGTAACCTAAGGTAAAACTTAAGGTGTCACAATATTATGCAGGTGCTATCAGCTGGCCACATTTACCTCGTCGACGATGACGCCTCAATCAGAAGTGCGTTAGCTAGTACGCTAGAGCGCCAAGGCTTTTCAGTCACCCCCTACGCAAGTGCTGCAGAGTTCTTACAAAACGCCACACCCGTCTCACCCGCGGTCGTGCTGCTCGACATGCGTATGCCGGGCCAAAGCGGCGTTGACTTACAGGCTGAATTAGCAAGTCACGGGTGGACAACACCCATCATTTTTATCAGCGGAGAAAGTCTACCCGCGCAAATCGTGCAAGCCATGAAACAGGGTGCCAGCGATTTTTTGTTAAAACCTTTTTCAATGCAAGCGCTATTAGTGGCTGTTGAGCAGGCGCTCGAGAAAGACCGCGTCACGCATGAGGTGTTGGTCAGAACGCTTGCCGTCGAGAAGCTCTATGCCACGCTCACACCGCGCGAGTGTGAAGTGTTCGAGGCGATCATCGAAGGCAAAACCAACAAACAAATCGCCGCGAGCGATGGTTCGGCCCCTGCAACCATTAAATTACATCGCTCTAGGGTGTTATCAAAAATGCAAGTCGAATCGGCCGCAGAGTTGATTGCCTTAACAAGCGATATTGATATTTCAGCGCTCAGATTGCGCATCCTTGACGTCAAGCACCCACTCGCGCCAGAGCGCCACCATTAAGGCCATCAACACAGGGCCGATAAACAGCCCGACGATTCCCATTGTTTTTACACCCCCGACTAAACCAAAAAACGTTGGCAAGAACGGCAGCTTGACTGGGCCGCCTACCAAGCGAGGCCGCAGCGTTTTATCGACGATAAATAATTCAATCGCGCCCCAGGCAAACAGACTCGCGCCCGCAATGGGTGCGCCCGAACCCACCAAATACAACGACACTAATGTAAATGACAACGGTGCACAGA
>CALCPT010000302.1 GCA_937897265.1 uncultured Alcaligenaceae bacterium | reverse complement strand
AACAATTGATGCGCTATCTCACAAAGATGGCAAATGGTCTTTACACAGCGCCGAAACGGGCGACATCGCGACGGAGTTTGATGCTTTGATCCTTGCAATACCCGGGCCCCAAGCGTTTGCCCTTGCACAGCACCTTGATCCCGATATTCAAGCGATTAGCGGGCAGTCAAATATGAAGGGTTGTTGGACGCTCATGGCGCGCTTTCAAGAGCGACCAAAGGTGTCCTTTGAGGCTGCCTTTGTGAATCAAGAGATCATTAGTTGGATTGCAAGAAATTCATCTAAACCTCTGCGCACAGGTCAAGAGTCGTGGACGATTCAGGCCAACCCGCTCTGGAGCCAAGAGTTTATGGAGTTGAACAAAGAAGACGTAGCGGCTCAGATGCTGGCGTGCGCCAAGACCTTAGGCCTCGATTGCACAAAGGCTGAGATCTCGCTGCACCGATGGCGCTACGCAAGCGGTTCGACAACTGCGACCTTGGGCTTTTATACCAATGCGGCTTTGCAGCTAGGCCTCTGTGGGGATTGGTTAAATGGAGGTCGGGTTGAAGGTGCTTGGTTAAGTGGTTATCACTTGGCAAACAAAATCGCTATCACCCCGACCCCCGGGCTAGGCATTTAGTCCAACTGAATATTCAGGTCCTTGACTAAGGCGCCTAAACGGACTGCCTCTGAGTTAATCAGATCAGCGAATTGTTGAGGTGTACCAGCAACGATTTCGCTGCCGATGGCTTCCCATTTTTTTCGAAAATCGGGATCATTGAAAATTTCAAGAAGCGTTTTGTTGAATCTATCGATAATGGCAACTGGCGTCTTTGCAGGGACTGCAATGCCGTGCCAAGCAAAATAATCAAAACCTTTGACACCCGCTTCATCCATCGTGGGCACGTCGGGCAAGGCGGGTGAGCGCGTTGCAGTGGTTACCGCTAGTGGGCGTAGTAAGCCCGCTTGAATGTATTTCATTGAGCCGGCAGTGATGTCGACCATACTGAAAATCTGACCACCGAGCAAATCATTCGCCGCAGGCCCAGCACCCTTGTAAGGAACATGTTGCATAGATATCCCAGTCACTTTTTTAAGTAACTCGGGCCCTAAATGTTGGGGCGAACCGCTACCTGAGATCGGAAGAGCGTCGTGTAGGGAAAGAGTGTCTTCGCCTGTGT
>CALCPT010000301.1 GCA_937897265.1 uncultured Alcaligenaceae bacterium | reverse complement strand
GATGCAAGCACTTGACGCCTGCGACAGTGCAATGTTTACCGAAGTCATGGGCGAGGTGTTCGAACATGCACCTTGGGTGGCGCAGGCTGTTGTTGCGCAGCGTCCTTTCAAAAGTGCGCAGGCATTGCATGATGCGATGCTCGCGCAAGTAAGAGTCTTGCCCGAGGATGATTTAGTACGATTATTATCCGGTCATCCCGAATTGGGTGGGGCAGATGCTCGGCAGGGCAAGATGACGGCCGATTCTGTACGCGAGCAAGGTGCATTGGCCTTAAACGCGCTAGCCGCGGATGCCACGCAACGCTGGGAGGCGCTCAATGCCGCATATCGAGCAAAGTTTGGTTTTCCGTTTATCTTGTGCGTTAGCCGTCACACGCGGGACTCAGTGCTTAAAGTTTTTGAAAAGCGCCTGCTCAATGATCGTCCGACTGAACTGGCTCAGGCTTTGGTCGAGATTGGGCTTATTACGCGGTTACGCTTGGCGGCACGAATCAGCGACCATGGCTTAACCCGCCTGACTGGGGCGCTATCGACCCATGTACTTGATACCAGTCGAGGTTGCGCGGCCGCAGGTGTGCGTCTGACATTGCATGAGTTGGGCGGTGATCAGGTACAGGATCGTTTGTTGGTTGAAGCGGTAACCGACGCTCGAGGGCGTACCTCCAAACCTTTGCTTAGCGGCGCGCCTCTACGCATGGGAGCTTATCAATTGCGTTTTCACGTCGGTGACTATTTTCGGGCGACAGGCGTTACGCTCGGCGATTGGCCTTTTTTAGAGGTGGTGCCGGTTTTGTTTAACGTGTCGGATCCTGAGGGCGATTATCACGTACCGTTGACCGTGACGCCCTGGTCGTACTCAACCTATCGCGGTCAATAGGCTGATAAATCATATTTCAAAGAGTGGGGATTACCCTTATTTTAGAGGCTTCTGGCATAAAAATTGCTTGATGAAAGGCGTACAGTTTCTTCTTGTAAATTAACAAAACCAGTGAATTTCGAACCGTTTCGAGTCCTAAAGAGCCTTCAATGCCATCAAGCCCTGAAATTGTTTCCCCATTTTTGGCCCAAACTGGTCAAACGGTGTCCGAGCGCGCTTTTGGTCTGAAGCTTGAGTCCATCGTTCAGCGGTACCCAGGGGCGACGCATGCCGCGGTTGATGGAATTAGTCTAGATATCAATGCCGGCGAACTCGTGGCTTTGCTTGGCCCGAGCGGCTGCGGCAAAACCACACTATTACGGATTATTGCGGGCTTTGTTGCGCAAACAGAGGGTCGCATCATCGTAGGTGACACTGCGATTGACGCCTTGCCTCCCAATAAACGTGAAGTCGGCGTGGTGTTTCAAAACTATGCGCTGTTTCCTCATATGGACGCGCTTGAAAATGTCGCGTATGGACTGGCCTGTCGGGGTGCGCCCAAAGAGCAACAAGTCGAGCGTGCTCAAGAGATGCTTGAGTTGGTGCAGATGGCGCATCTGGCCAAACGATTGCCTCGCGAGATGTCCGGCGGTCAGCAACAAAGGGTGGCACTCGCGCGCGCGCTTGCGGTCAAGCCTCGAATCTTATTGCTCGACGAACCCTTTGCCGCGTTGGATAAAAGCTTGCGGTTAGATATGCAGATTGAAGTTAAGCGCATTCAGCGCCTGGCCGGTATTACCTGCCTGATGGTGACACACGATCAAGAAGAAGCGCAGTCAATGGCTGATCGAGTGGCTGTGATTAATCAGGGACGTCTGGAGCAGTACGCCTCGCCGAATGAGATTTATGACTTTCCTCAAACCTTGTTCGTGAACCAGTTTGTGGGTAACGCGAACTCGCTTAAGGGTACGGTCGCGAGCAAAACGGACGGTCAGTTGGGCACGGTCTTGGTCGCTGGGGTATCACTGCCGGCGAGATTGGTGTCTCGCGCGCTCAAAGTAGGTGATTCGGTTTGGGTGTGTATCCGACCAGAGCAGCTCGAGTTACGTGCCGCGACAGAGGTAATAGAAAGAGCAAGCATTAAAGGTGTGTTGAGTTTGAGCTTGCCGCAGGGCCCACAGGTGATTCAAGAAGTGAAGCTGGGTGATGGCTCTGCGATCAAGGTTGCGCAGGCTCGTGCATCGAATCAGACCATGCTGAGCCTAGGTACCGAGGTCTTTGCGCAGTTGCGAGACGGAAGCTTCTGTCAGGCGTATTCGAGCGCTTAGTTTTAGTCCTTTCTTAGCTGTATCCACGCTCTTAGGTTCATAGATTTTTAACGCGTTTTATTTTTTATTCACTGATTGTTATTTAAAAGGAGCTTTGCCATGACGTCTCGCCGTCAATTGCTACAAGCAAGTCTTACCCTCGGTGCCCTGCAACTGTTTCCGGGGATGAGCCATGCCCAGGCGAAACGTTTGGTGTTTGCGACTTTTACCGGAAGCTGGGAAGAAGCCCATCGAGCGGTGCTGGTGCCCGCCTTTAAAAAGGCAACCAACAATGCAGAGATTATTCTTGATCCAATGTTATCGGTCGATCAAATCGCCAAGGTCACTGCGGCTAGAAATAATCCGCCGATCGACATCATGTTGCACGATCCAGGTCCAGCCTTGACTGCGATTGATCAGGGCCTGGTTGAAAACTATCCCGTCGCAAGCAGCAAAAACTACAAAGACTTGATCGGTGAGGCGCAAGAAGAGACAGGGCCAGCGATTTTCTTTCAAGTTGTGGGCTTAACTTACAACCCCGACAAAATCAAAAAACCGCCGACTTCTTGGAAGGATCTTTGGAA
>CALCPT010000300.1 GCA_937897265.1 uncultured Alcaligenaceae bacterium | reverse complement strand
ACGAGATACATTGGCGTGACTGGAGTTCAGACGTGTGCTCTTCCGATCTGCCAATCGGGCCGAGACCATTTTTTTAAGTCTGCCTAATCCAGAGATCGTGAACGCTGTGGCATTAGGTAAAGACGGCCTCATCGAAGGTAAAAAAGCGAAGTGTGTCATCGACTTTTCGACGATTGGCCCAAAAACTGCGGTCATCGTATCTAAAGGCCTCGGCGCAAAAAAAATGAGTTACGTTGATGCGCCGGTGAGTGGCGGCGTGACGGGTGCCGCAGCAGGCACGTTGGCTGTGATGGTTTCGTGCCCCAAAGCCCTGTACGCTAAGCTGACCCCCATCCTCGCAACCTTTGGCAAAACGTTTCACTTGGGTGAGGGTGCAGGTCAGGCTCAAACCATGAAACTCGCAAATAACCTTTTGGCTGGCGCAGCATTGGCGGTGTCTTCTGAGGCGATGGTGATGGGTGTTAAGGCGGGGCTTGATCCACAAGTGATGCTAGACGTGATTAATAGCGGTTCAGGACGAAATAGCGCCACGCAAGATAAGTTTCCACGTGCGATTTTGACTGGTACCTTTGACTTTGGTTTTGCCACGGCGCTGTCTTACAAAGACGTGCGTTTGTGCGTCGATGAGGCCGAGGCGATGGGAGTGCCTATGGTGGTCGGTGCAGCAGTGCGTCAGATGCTTGCGGTGACCAACGCGACCTATGGTCCTGATTCAGACTTTACGTCGATTTGTAAAGTTGTCGAAGATTGGGGCGGCGTTAAAGTACGCAAGGCATCGGCAAAAAAAATCGCCTCTAAGGCTAAGACTCCCAAGGCGACAAAAAAAGTCGTCAAGGCAAAAGCTTAGTTCTGCAGATAGTTTCATCCACTCAGCGGTTCTACCACGAACGGCCCGGCAATCGTTGGGTGGATTTTAGTCGTACGAGGGGCGCGCCCCTTCAACCAAGGCGTGTTGGGCTAAGCATGTGTGCGGTTAAGCCGAACGCGAGCAACGTGTCAGGCAAGGGCTTGCCGCAAACCAAGGCGGCGCACGCTTGTCCCATCGCTGGCGAAGTTTGAATCCCATAGCCACCTTGTGCTGCGATCCAAAAAAAATTAGATGCCTTGGCATCAAAGCCGCCAACTAAATCACCATCGGCCACAAAGGATCTGAGCCCAGCCCAAGTACGCGTGGGTCGACGAATTTGTAGGGTAGTGATCTCTTGGATGCGATGAATACCCAGCGCGATATCGAGTTCTTCGGGTTGTACATCGTGCGGTTCGACGGGGTCGGCGTTGGCGGGCGAGCCCAGTAGCATGCCAGCGTCAGGTTTAAAGTACCAATCTTCGTTGACGCCGATGGCCATTGGCCACTGCGCGACGTTGAGTGCGGGTGGAGGACTAAAGATCATGGCAGAACGTCGGCGAGGTTCTAGGCCTAATTGCTGAGCGCCGGCGAGTGCGCCCAGCTTGTCGGCCCAGGCCCCTGCTGCGTTGAGCACGATGCCAGTCTGATAGCGCTTACCATCCGCTGTGTGCAAGAGCCAATCTGCCCCGGTACGTTCTAAGCTGGTAACTTCAGCTCGGCAGACAACGTCACCGCCACTTTGTCTGAGCCCGCGTAAAAAACCTTGATGAATGTTGTGGACATCCATGTCATAGGCTTCGGGTTCATAGACGCCACCGAGAATTTTTTCAGGGCGAAATACCGGCACCATGCCCAGTACGTCTGACGCAGACAGCTGCCGCGCCAACTTGGTGACGCTACGCAAAATATCCCAATGCTCAGACAGTGCCGCCTCTTGACCATGCTCTGCCACCATCAGCGCCCCACGTGGTGAGACTAAGGAATAGTCTGAAAACCCTGCAGGCGGCTGCATGAAAAAGGCCCGACTCGCCATGGTGAGTGCGCGCACTTGTGGTGTGCCGTAGCTCTCCATGAATAACGCAGCCGAGCGTCCGGTAGAGTGATAGCCGGGTTGCGCTTCACGTTCAAGCAATGTCACCTTGCCGTGCTTTGCCAGCCAATACCCTGTCGAGGCTGCTGCGATGCCTGCTCCAACAATTAAGAAATCTGAGCGTTCGGGCTGCAACGGATTACTCGCCCTGAAAGCTGTCTGCTCGACACGTTAAGACCAACGTGTCGCGATAGCCACCTGGCTGAGCCGGTTGAATCGGGGTTGTTTCATGAATCACCCGTGCGTCGTCCAGCAAAAGCAACGACCAAGACTCGCTCAAGGTAAACCGTTGCCCCGAGGTGCTGGCTGCGTCAAAGACACGCGTCTCGCCGCCTTTGACATTCTTGCGGTTGATCATAAAGACGCCTACCAAGTCGACGCCATCACGATGGGCGCCTTCTGGGGTCGGGCGACCAATGCCGTCCTTGGTATCAATTCTGAATTGATGAGCCTCAATGCACCAGCGCGAGACGGCACGAGTAGGGTACTTTGTTCGATTCAGTGCGTCAGCAGAGCGCGCAAAGGCGCTCAATAAATCAATCCAGACGGGTTGTTGAACGGTAGTCGTGTGCATGGGCTCAAACCAGCGTTGCATGCCGCCATGCAAGGCGTTGTAGGATAAAGATTGCCAATGTGCACGTGCCGGGGCAAGCGTGAGCTTGTCGTTTTCAAAAACAAAACAAGAGTGACGACGCAGTCGATAGTGCCCACCATCTTTTAGATAGGCATCTTCAGGCATGCCTTCCCAGTCTGGGATCAGCGCTGTGAGCTCCGCAATTGGGTGTTGAGCCCACTGTGCAACTGTCGTTGCGTCGAGCACCGCATAACCTTCTGCCTCGAGTTGAGGTAAAAGTTGAGATAAAGACACAGTCACGGGCGAGTGCTCAAGCATATAAAGGGTTCACACAGAAACAGTTGACAGACCACTCACCCTGGCGGGAGAGGTTTGACGCGCCAATCAGCGACTGAACTCGAACGGTCTGTTGAGCCACACGCTAGTTCGAGCAATCTGTTGGGCGATACGCTAGTGTAGTCAAACAAACGCGAAGTATTCTAAAAACCTCAGTCTTTGAGTTATAGAGACTCTAGTTGCGAACGAGTCTTGTTTGCCTGTGCGCGAAGGGCATTCAGCGTCGGTTCATCCATTTTGTCTAAGTTGCGGTACACCATCGCTAGGCGAAAGTTGTCTGCCAGCTTCGCCCGGTGCCGATCAAAAAAATCCCAATACAAGGCATTGAAGGGGCAGGCGCGCTCGCCCTCGCGCTTCTTTTTGTCGTAATGACAGCCCTTGCAGTAGTCGCCTTGACGGTCAATATACGCTGCGCTCGACACATACGGCTTGGTCGCCAATATGCCACCATCCGCGAACTGACTCATCCCGATTGTGTTGGGGAGCTCAACCCATTCAAAGGCATCGATATAGACGCCTAAGTACCACTGGTGCACCTCATCGGGCTTGAGCCCAGCTAGCAAAGAAAAATTACCAATCACCATCAAGCGTTGAATATGGTGAGCGTAGGCGTGTTCTAGCGATTGTCCTAGTGATTGCTCAAGGCAACGCATCTTGGTTTTGCCAGTCCAGAACCATGTTGGTAAGGCGGTATTCTGTGAAAAATAATTTTGCGTGCCGTACTCTGGCATCTTGCCCCAATATACGCCTCGTATATATTCACGCCAGCCTAAAATTTGGCGGATAAAGCCCTCGGCCGTTGCGATCGTTATTTTTTGATCCAACCAGGCTTGCTGTGCGCGTTCGACCACCTCGCGCGGATTCAACATTTTTGTATTTAATGCGAAGGACAAGAGCGAATGAAACAGTCGCCAGCCCTTTGTGCTCAACGCGTCTTGAAAATCACCAAAGTGAGGTAAAGCATGCTCAATGAAGTCAGAAAGGCCGCTCAGTGCCTCGGCGCGGTTTAACGGCCAAGCAAAGTGAGCGGCGTTTGGTGCGCCGAAGGTTCTTACTCCCGCCGCTTCGATGCTCGCCCACAACACTGAATGATCATGTCTTGCGCGCCGGTCTAGGGGTTCGGCGGGCGTACCCGGCCAGGCCTTACGGTTGTCGTGGTCGAAGTTCCATTTTCCTTCTACCGGACGCTTCGCATCGAGCATTAAGATTTTGTGTTGAGTACGCATTTGGCGGTAAAACCTTTCCATGAGCCAGGTTTTTTGTCCGACAAATAAAGTTGCCACTTCTAAGCGAGTCGTATAAAAATGCTCGCTCGATACCGCTGTGCAGTGAAGTCGGCTGGCCTTGGCGTAGGCTTGAAGTTGCTGATCAAGACGCCACTCATCGGGCTCTTGATATTCAAAGTGAGTGCAGGCGTACTGTGCCAACAGGGCATCAAGATTGGCGGTTAGGCTTTGTTGGTTGGTCGCATCGTCAATGCGCAGGTAGTGCACACGATGCCCACGTTCTTGCAGCAAGCGTGCCAAATCGCGCATCCCAGCGAAG
>CALCPT010000299.1 GCA_937897265.1 uncultured Alcaligenaceae bacterium | reverse complement strand
ATATGGTCATGTCGGGCTGGGTCGCCGCTTTCGACACGATGCTGGCTTAGCCGCTGCAGACTTATCGGTTGCGCTTGACGCGTTATGGCAGCAATGGGAAACTGCTGGGCGTTTAATGGCCTGCACCTTTGGCGAATTTCAAACGAATCCTGCTCGTCACGGTATGACAATCGTACCTGGCGAGTTTCAATTTAGTTTAGATATTAGAGCCTACGATGACGCCGACGTGGCAGAGTTAGAGCAAGAGCTCATGACTATTGTTGGTCGGATTGAACAAAAACGTGGTGTGAAATTTGATTTTGGTGTGCGCGCCTCGTCTAAAGTCGCCAAGGCCGACCCCACAATTACTCAGCAATTGCGAGACTGTGCCAAGCGTCTAGACTTAAAGGTCTGCGATCTTCCTAGCCCCGCTTCGCACGATTCTGCAGCGTTTTGTGCCGCTGGCATACCCTTTGGTTTTGTCTTTATTCGCAACCCAAACGGTAGTCACCATCCCGACGAAGAGATGTCGATTGATGATTTTCTTCAAGGTACGGCCGTCATGACCGAGTGGTTAGCTGCGCATGGCGCTACGCAATGAACAACCGCAGAGATCGCGAGCGATGACTAGAGTGATTTGCTCGTGTGACAGCTGTATGGCGCCTGTTGTCGCTGCACGAACGAAGAGCTAGTTTTTCAGTTTGTAGCCAGTCTTAAATATCCACGCGATGACTGCCACGCAAGCGCTTAAGAAAAACAGCATCATTGCAACGCTCAGTTCGATGCTCACATCGCCAACGTCATAAAAACTCCAGCGAAACCCACTAATGAGGTAGACAACGGGATTGAGCAGCGCGACGTTTTGCCAAAAGGGTGGCAGTAAATCTAGCGAGTAAAAACTGCCGCCTAAGAACGTCAAAGGCGTAATGATTAAGAGGGGCACCACCTGTAGCTTTTCAAAGCTATCAGCCCAGATGCCGATGATGAAGCCTAGTAAGCTAAAAGTGATTGAAGTGCCAAGTAAAAAAAACAGCATCCAAAACGGATGTGCGATGCGTAAGGGGACAAATAGCGTCGCGGTGGCTAAAATAATTAGACCCAGAAAAATGGATTTCACACTGGCCGCACCAACATAGCTTAAGACGATTTCAAAGTGCGAGATCGGTGCAGAGAGCAGCTCATAGATCGTGCCAGTAAATTTTGGAAAATAAATACCGAAGGACGCGTTCGAAATACTTTGGGTCAAGAGCGACAGCATGATTAAGCCCGGCACAATGAACGAGCCATAGCTGACTCCGTCAATATCGGTCATGCGCGAGCCGATGGCGGCCCCGAATACGACGAAGTACAAAGATGTTGAAATGACCGGTGCGATCACACTTTGCATTAACGTGCGCAGTGTCCTAGACATCTCGAAATTGAAAATTGCACGAATGGCGTGAATATTTAAGTTCATGATTGTTCAACCTCATGTTTGCTTGAGGTCAGACTCACGAAAATATCTTCAAGCGAACTTTCAGTTGTATGCAAGTCTTTGAAGTGGATATTGGCCTGGCCCAGCCGTGTGAGTAGCTCTGCAATACCAATATCGTTGTTAGTGGCATCGTAGGTGTAAATCAGTTCATGGCCATCGTTAGCAAGCGACAAGCCGGCGTTGTCGAGCTCGACGGGGATTGCGCTCAGGGGATTCGTTAGTTGTAATACCAACTCTTTCTTACCGAGTTTTTTCATTAACTGGCTGGTCTCTTCAACCAGAAGGATCTTGCCTTTCGTAATGATGCCAATGCGATCGGCCATTTCTTCGGCCTCTTCAATGTAATGCGTCGTCAAAATGATGGTGACGCCAGTTTGTTTCAAGGCTTTGACCAACTGCCACATGTCGCGCCTTAAACTTACGTCAACGCCCGCCGTGGGTTCGTCCAGAAATAACACCCGAGGTTCATGCGACAGTGCCTTCGCGATCATGACCCGACGCTTCATGCCACCCGACAACCGAATAATCTTGCTATCTTTTTTATCCCAAAGCGATAAGTCTTTCAGTATTTTTTCGATTAAAGCTGGGTTAGAGGGTTTGCCAAAGAGGCCACGGCTAAAGCTGACCGTGTTCCAAACAGTTTCGAACATATCAGTCGAAATCTCTTGTGGCACGAGGCCCACGCGCGCTCTGGCTTGTCGGTATTGCTTGATATGGTCAAAGCCATCAATGGTGACAGTGCCGGTGCTTGGCGTGACGATGCCACAGATCAAGCTAATTAGGGTAGTTTTGCCCGCACCATTTGGACCAAGCAAGGCAAAGATCTCGCCTTGTCTGACCTCAAGGTTGATATTTGTTAAAGCGCTAAACCCTGTCGCGTAAGTCTTTGAAACGTTCGAAATGTTGATCATGGTTAGCGCCCGAGGCGCCCGCCAGCACGCGCCAGATAAAACCACTCTTGTCCGGGTTGTGACTTGCTGTTCGGAAACACAATAAAACAGTCTTGTTCGGCACGCAGCTCGGTGCCGTCGGCGCGCGTACCTATTAAGCTATCTTTGGCGATTGGATCAAAGCTTTTCCAGACTTGAGCAAACTGATCGTCTGCATGAAAGCGATCAAAGACTTCGTACAGTCCCAGTACCTCAAAGTCGGTCGCGGGTTTGGGGGCGGCGCCTTGGATTAAACCAACTTGTATTAAGGTGTTCAACACGGCCTGATAGGCGATGTCACGACCACCAATGTCGTCATGTTGCCCACACTCAAGGGTGATCGCCCAGCCGCCTTGTGAGCGCATATATTCGGTTGTGCCCACGCCGTAGGCCGTCTCGATATCCACTGAGTCTGCGGTAAAGCGCCCGGCTTGCACCTCGAGTGCGCGCCGCTTGATACCTTTAGCGTAGGTGTCGAGCCAACCGTATACAAAGCGATTGCAGCCTAAGCGTTGAACCAGCGCCTCTTCAGTGCTGGCTTGTGAAAACGGCTCGAGTGTGCCGGTATTATTCGCTGGGCCAAACAAGGCAAAGGCGCGGTCGCCACTTTGAAACGAGTGTAAATCTAACAAGCCATCATGCTCGGCTAGCAAGGGGCAAAGCCAGTTGGCAAGATGATCTTCGTATTCTGTTGGTGTTGCAACCGGGGCGAGTCGTCGATTTAAATTGCGATCGCCGGCACGCCGTTGCAAGCGGTAGGCCTTGGGATTGGTGACAGGCACTAACGTTAAGACGCCACACAGCAGTTTAATTTCGCCCGTTTCAATTTGTTGCGCAAGACGCTTAAGCGCAAAGGTGCCACAGGTCTCATTGCCGTGGACTGCTGCCGTGATGATTAAACGCGGGCCCGGCAACGGGGATCTAAACCTGAGTGTATGAAAAGGGAGCTCGTCTTGCAGTGGGATGTGTTCTGGCAGCGAGGTCAGGGCGTTAGAAGGTAGAGACATGTTGGTTAACCTTTGAGTATGATGCAGTTTATCGCACTATTTTCGTGTCTCTCGCACCACTATCTAGGCTCAGCATATGCCACTGTCATATACCCAAAACCTCGAGGATTACCACCTTGCGCTGGCCTTTGCTGGGCAAGAGCGAGGTTTTTATATCGATATCGGGGCTGGCCACCCGGTTGCCGACAACGTTTCACTTTGGTTTTACGAGCGTGGCTGGAGCGGTATCGTTGCAGAGCCGATCCCTGAGTTGGCGGCGTTGTACAAAAAAATTCGACCACGCGATACGCTCTATCAAGGCTTGGTTGGGCGCGAGGTTGGCGAAGTTGATTTTTTTCATGTCAATCGCTTACATGGTTTTTCAACCACCATCGAACTGCATGCTGATGTTGCCAAAGAGTTTGGCGCAGACTATCAGCGCTTGTCGTTACCCATGCTGACCTTGGCAAAGCTTTGCGAGCAGCACCAAGTGCAGAACATTGATTTTTTAAAGATTGATGTCGAAGGGGCTGAAAGCGACGTGTTGGCGGGCAACGACTTTAATCGTTATCGCCCTAAAGTGATCGTGGCTGAGGCTGTGACCCCCGGCAAGGGCGAGCCAGCGTGGGACGCTTACGAGCCGTTGCTGTTGGCGAACGGTTATCAATTTCGCCTGTTTGATACGTTGAACCGGTTTTACGTTGCGCAAGAGTGCCCAGAGATTTTTGACCGCTTGCCAGCTGAGCGTGCACCGTGGGACGATGTGACTCACATGTACGAAATTGGCCGTGCGCCCGAGCAGGCGAATCATCCCGACTTTGTATTGGCGCAGCAGTTAGGTCGTGGTTTTTGGGCTGCGTTGCCGCATTTGGATCAAGAGGTATTGCTCGATATTCTTGCGCGAGGCAAGCGTGCGGGTGATGTATCCGCATTTGATCAGGTCAGTTCGCCCGAGATGCGGATCGCGCTTGGCCGGATCGCCTGCGGGTATGATGGCGGGCAGATTGTTGATGAAAGTTCTAAATAACCATAAAGGAGCCACACCATGATTCACGTGTTAGCAGTGATTACAGCCAAGCCTAGCATGCGCGATTCGATTTTGACGCATTTTCGTGCCAACGTACCAGCGGTCAAAGCTGAGCAGGGCTGTATCGAGTACGGTGCCGCGATTGATGCCGAAAACGCACCAGCTATCCAAACGCCTTGGGGCCCGGATACGTTTGTTGTGATTGAAAAATGGGAAAGCATGGACGCTTTGAAGGCCCACTCAACCGCGCCCCACATGGCGGCCTATGCTGCCAAGACGAAAGAGTTTATTGCCAGCCGCGTGATTCATCTGTTGTCTCCAACCTGATT
This sequence comes from uncultured Alcaligenaceae bacterium, assembly GCA_937897265.1. Lineage (GTDB taxonomy): Bacteria > Pseudomonadota > Gammaproteobacteria > Burkholderiales > Burkholderiaceae_B > Zwartia. The sequence continues at coordinate 407 of CALCPT010000299.1, read as the reverse complement.
GCACGGCTGCTTCTACTGCAAAAAAATAGCAGATCTTATTGCGTTACTTTTGCGAAGAAGCCTGCCGCGAGTCTGCCAAACGATACTTTCTTTGACGCTGAGTGTCATAAAAAATGCCAAGATTCGACAACCTAATCTTGGCGTTTTTTTGAGTCTGTCGAATGGGCAGACTCAGTGACGATTTTTTGGGTTAGTTTAGACAGCCTTCTTTTTTGTGCGCGTTAGCCAAAACAAAGCAAAGCCTGTAATCAAGACCGGAACCAACGACCCAGCATTCAAGAATGACCAGCCATTCGTGGTAACGAGAGCGCCTGAGCTAAACGAGGTGATCGCCATGGTCGTGAACACAAAGAAATTAATTGCGCCTTGGGCCTTGTCTTTTTCTTCAGGCCGGTAGGCTGTCAGCG
>CALCPT010000298.1 GCA_937897265.1 uncultured Alcaligenaceae bacterium | reverse complement strand
GCGCCAGCGACTCGATAGTTGAAGGCCCAAACCGCCACCTACGGCCAGAAAGAAAATGCCCACTAAGGCGTTGTTGGTCAGACCCGGTTCAAAGGCGTCAAAGCCTAGCCACGCCCCTAACCACAGGCCACACTGGGCACCAATCACAAAGCCGACAGCATCCGAGATGCCCACTATCCAAGGAGAAGATTTCATAAGATCTCGGTAAAAATTAATTTAAAAATCGACACAAAAAATTGTAGTCGCGACTTTATGTACGCAGCAAAACGCTTACTATAAACTTACGAAAGTTGTGCAAAAAACAGACAACAAATGTCAGTCGGCTCAGCGAATCGCTGACACAGCGCTGACGACTTCCTTACCTTTAACTGACGCCTCATGGATTTCGCCTATTATTCAAACAGTCAAACAGACTTGCGAAGCGTCTTTTTTCTATCAACTATCAACAAACGCCCTTAGCTTAGCTTGCACGCACTGCAGCGCGTATTTAATCGAGAAAATATGAACACTCTAAACTTTGATAGCTTTAAAAAACAGTCGCTCGAAGCTGGCTTTGACGAGGTCCTCGAACGTACTTGGGCCGCTGATACGGTCGTGCCGACACATACACATCCATTTAGCGTACAGGCGGTCGTCACACAGGGCGAAATGTGGATGACCTGTCATGGTGAAACACGACACTTAACTGTGGGTGGAACCTTCGAAATGCAACACGGCGAGCCGCACGCTGAGCGCTACGGTGCAGAAGGTGCAACATTTTGGGTGGCGCGAAAGCACGCAGCATAGCTGTTCATTGAGATCTCACAAGGCGGCTTACCCATTGAACACGACGACTACAGTTTTCGCTCCACAGGTTAGTTTTTGGCAAGCTTTAGGCTTTTGGTTCAAGCTCGGCTTTGTGAGTTTTGGTGGCCCTGCGGGGCAAATCGCATTGATGCACGAAGAGCTAGTCGTAAGGCGACGCTGGATTTCAGAAAAGCGTTTTTTACACGCACTGAACTATTGCATGGTGCTGCCTGGCCCCGAGGCGCAGCAGCTCGCGACCTATATCGGCTGGCTGATGCATCGAACACGAGGTGGTATCGCCGCTGGCGTTCTGTTTGTCTTACCCTCATTGTTTTTACTGATCGCGCTAGCTTGGGTGTATATCGCTTATGGCGAAGTCTCTCTGGTTGCGGGTTTGTTCTACGGCATCAAACCTGCCGTGACCGCCATTGTTGTTCAAGCGGCGCATCGCATTGGCTCGCGCGCTTTAAAAAATAATTTGCTGTGGACCGTCGCAGCCGCAAGTTTCGTTGCGATTTTTGCGCTTGATCTACCGTTTCCATTAATCGTGTTGGGTGCGGCCGGCATCGGCTTTGTCGGCGGCCGCTACAAACCAGAATTATTTCAGGCGGGGGCTAGCCACGCTCAGGCAAAGAACAGCGATGGCAAAGCCTTAATTGACGACAACACCCCGACGCCCGCACATGCCTTATTTAATTGGACTCGACTGTTTCAGGTGCTGTTGATCGGCGCTGTACTCTGGGTCGTCCCAATGGGCTATTTGAACTGGCACTTTGGTTGGGATCACACACTCACCCAAATGAGCTGGTTCTTTACCAAGGCGGCTCTGCTCACCTTTGGTGGCGCGTATGCAGTGCTGCCTTACGTCTACCAGGGGGCCGTCGAGACCTTCGGTTGGGTCACACCCGCGCAAATGATTGATGGCTTGGCATTAGGCGAAACAACTCCGGGCCCCCTGATCATGGTGGTTGCCTTCGTGGCATTTGTCGGAGGCTATGTCAAAGCCCTGTTTGGCGCAGACAGTCTTTTTTTAGCGGGCGCCGTTGCGGCCTGCTTGGTCACCTGGTTTACTTTTTTACCTTCATTTTTATTTATTTTTGCGGGCGGCCCCGTCATTGAGACAACACACAACAATCTTAAATTTACTGCCCCATTAACGGCCATCACCGCTGCAGTGGTAGGGGTGATCTTGAATCTGGCCTTATTTTTTGGTTATCACGTGCTTTGGCCGAGCGGTTTTCAGGGCGCCTTTGACTGGCCCTCTGCTGTACTTGCAGTCGCTGCGGGGGTCGCACTCTTCAAATACAAGCGCAATGTGATTCACGTGATTGTTGTAAGTGCACTGCTGGGCGTCTGCCTGCAGTGGCTTCTACCATGAGCGGATAACCTAGTAAGCCGCGACGCGAGTAGTCTCGTGCCATGATGCGCGAGCATTAGCCACGACCCGTCCTCAATAGCCTTCGATTCCTGAGGTATATTCTTGACTAATTTACTGGGCTATTTATCATAGCTTTATCAATCGCTAAGGATTCACTCTGTCATGCAAGCCACTCATACCGACTTAAGCCAACCTCAGCCTCAGGGCCCTGAAAAACTGCCAGGCATTCGCCACATCATTGCGGTAGGCAGCGGTAAGGGCGGCGTGGGTAAATCGACGGTCAGTACCAACCTTGCCCTGGCGTTGCAACAGACTGGCGCCAATGTTGGCTTGGTCGATGCTGATATTTTAGGCCCCAGTATTTGCGGCATGCTTGGCATTAACACAAGCGGTCAGCCTGCCATGACAGCCGAAGGCAAGATAATCCCTGCTCAACGCTTTGGGCTCAAAGTGGTGTCCATGGCAATGTTCACCGGCGACGATACGCCTGCGGTCTTACGCGGCCCAATGGTGACCAAGTACTTGCGTCTGTTTACTGCAGGCGTCGAATGGGGCAACTTAGATTATTTGATCCTTGATCTGCCCCCCGGTACTGGCGACACACAATTAACAATCGCGCAAAGCACACCACTATCGGGCGTTGTGATCGTGACAACACCTCAGGCAGTGAGTTTAAAAATTGCCCGTCGAGGCCTACGCATGTTTCAAAAGGTACACGTGCCGATTTTGGGCATTGTCGAAAACATGCGCACCTTCACCTGCCCACACTGCGGCGAAACTACCGACATCTTCAGACACGGCGGTGGCGAAAAAATGAGCCAAGAGCTTGAGGTGCCGTTTTTAGGTGCCCTGCCGCTCGCAAGCGAAGTAGTCACCTGTGGAGATGAGGGTCGCCCGATTGTGGCTGGCTTACCGCAATCGGCCAGCGCTCAGGTGTATGCATCAATCGCTGCTCAACTGATTCAAGCGATGCGCAACACCTCGACGGTACTAAAACCGTTTATGTGGGACTTTGAAGCAAACACCGGTGCCCCCGAATGGTTGGCCAATGACGTTCACAAACATGGCGCAGTCGACACACCCATCGGCATGCGAAAGCGCGACGCCCGTACGCTCACGATTTTGTGGGAAGACGGTGTTCAATCAGATTTTGACGTACGCGATTTACGCTTAGCCTGCCAGTGCGCGCTGTGCGTCGAAGAGATGAGTGGTCGCCCACTGCTTGATCCAAAAACCGTACGTGCCGATGTTGCGCCCAAGAAGATCATGAGTGTCGGTAACTACGCCATTGGCTTTGACTGGAACGATGGCCACAACAGTGGGATTCATGCGTTTACAAGACTCAGAAAATTTGCCGATGAAGCGGCAGCGAATCGCTCTGAAGATGTCTGACGCAAACACCATACACTCGATGCAGGTTCAGGCTCCGATCTCGATCAAGGCTGAAACTGCAATCGCAGATCCTGATACGTGCAAGTT
>CALCPT010000297.1 GCA_937897265.1 uncultured Alcaligenaceae bacterium | reverse complement strand
GCGCAGACGCTTGACCTTGCCCGCGCACAGGCTTTTGCGACACTTGCACAAGCACTACAACCTGTGCGAACCTTATTGCTTAATCACTGAGACCATCATGACATTACGAATTGACCTGAATTGCGATATGGGCGAGAGCTTTGGCGTTTGGAAACTAGGCAATGACGAGGGTATCTTGCCCTATGTATCGTCGGCAAATATTGCCTGTGGTTTTCATGGGGGAGATCCAGCAACAATGCGCAAGACCGTAGCCGCCGCGCTGAAGCAGGGCGTTGCCCTCGGCGCACATCCAGGCCTACCAGACATTCAAGGCTTTGGTCGTCGCAACATGGCTATCACAGACCAAGAGGCCTACGACATGATGGTTGTACAGATTGGTGCCCTGGCTGGCGTCGCGGCCTCGCAAGGTGCCCGTCTGCGTCACGTCAAAGCGCACGGTCAACTCTACAACATGGCAGTCAAAGATGAAGGGCTTGCGCGCGCGTTGGCTCAAGCGACCTACGATGTGGATCGTGAACTAGTCTTTTTTGTCTTAGCCGGCAGTGCCATGGTGCCGATCGCCCAGTCGATTGGCCTGCGTGTCGCGCAAGAGGTCTTTGGTGATCGCACCTACTCACCCGATGGCACGCTCAGCCCACGCAACAAACCGGGCGCCATGATCGAAGACGTACAAGTGTCGATCAAACACGTTTTGCAAATGGTGCAAACCGGTACCCTCACAGCCAACGACGGCAGCTTGGTAAAGGTACAAGCAGATACGCTGTGCATTCATGGCGACCAGCCGGGTGCGGTAACGTTTGCCAAGGCGATCCGCGAGGCGTTGTTAGCGGCGGGGATTGAAGTCGGGGCTTAAGTGAGGCCTGAGGCGAGCCTTGCGCCTAGACTGGTGACCAGACTCGAGCTGAGCGCATGCGCAAACTCGAGGCTCAACTCAAAGCCTAACTGCTGAGCGAGCAGGCGCTTAACAAACGCTCAGCGATATAGAGGTCTTGCAAGGCAATACCTGAACTATCAAAAATGGTGATGGCCTGGTCGTCTTGGCGACCCAAGGCTTGGCCACTGAGCACTGAGCCGATTTGCGTCAAGGCCACGGTGCCAGCCTGAATCAACGCCGCTGCGTGTTGAAACTCACCAATCACCACTGATTGTGCCGCTAAGTCACAAAATAACTGCGAACGACCATATAAGCCAGTGGGCAACTCTTGTTTGCCAACGCCATCAGCCCCCATGCACGAAATATGCGTGCCTGGGCGTATCCAATCGGCCTCGAACAACGGCGCTTTTGCGGGAGTTGCCGTCACGATAATGTCTGCGCGTGCGCAGGCCTCTTGCGCAGACGCGCGTTCGACTTTTAACCCATGTGCAGCTAGGCGCTGGGCAAAACGCTCGGCGCGCGCCGCGTCGGCATTGACCACCAAGACTGTCTCGATATTGCGAATACGAGCGATTGCCATACAGTCGTAGCCGGCCTGATTGCCCGCACCAAACGCCGCAAGCGTCTTGGCATCTTTGCGCGCCAGTTGATTCGTTGCGACCGCGTCTGCAGCAGCAGTGCGAAACGCATTAACAACGCCCGACTCAATTACTGCATGCACCCCGCCCGTGTCTTGATTAAACAACACAGTCACTGAGTTATGCGTCGGCAGACCTCGTACCGTGTTGCCAGGCCAAATAAATCCCATCTTCAAACCCGCAAGCGCCTCTGTCGCACCAGACTTTACCGAAAAGCGGTTGCGTGGATCGGAGCCGTGCGCAATCAACGCCGGAAACACCACCGAGTTTTGTGCGCCGGCAGCCTGAAAGGCTTCGCTGATCGCCTCGAAAGCCATCTCATGCGTGACGACTGCAGACGATTGCGCTTCGGGTATGTATCGCATGAACGTTCAAGCCTTATGAATCAGTGTGTCTGAAGTAACAGCCAAAGTCAGTGGATGCGTCATGGCAGCAGCGCGCGCAATCAGTACGATCCCCTGTGTACCAAGGTCGAATGACATTCGCACCGGCAGTACATTAAACCAACACGCGCTCAATGCCGCCATCGTTCGCTTTTTTCACATACTCTTCTAGCCAGTTTTCGCCCAAAATCAGTCGCGCCATTTCAACCACAATGTAGTCGGCTTTAGCTGACGTATCTTGCTCGAAGCGCGACAAGCCCTGCATACACGAAGGGCACGAGGTCAACATTTTAATGTCGCCGTCAAAACCATCGGCACGCAACTCTTGGGTGTTTTTAGCCAACTCTTCTTCTTTGCGAAACCGCACTTGCGTCGAGATATCGGGCCGCGTCACCGCCAATGTGCCCGACTCGCCGCAACAACGCTCAGTTTTAATCGCCGAGTCACCCACTAACGAGCGCACGGTTTTCATCGGGTCTTGCAGCTTCATGGGGGTGTGGCAAGGGTCGTGATACATGTACCGTGTACCTTGCACACCGTCAAGCTTCATGCCTTTTTCGAGAAGATACTCGTGAATATCAATCAAGCGACAACCCGGAAATATCTTGTCAAACTCGTAGCCCGAAAGCTGGTCGTAACACGTGCCACAGCTAACCACGACGGTTTTGATATCAAGGTAATTTAAAGTGTTGGCAACGCGATGAAATAACACTCGATTATCGGTGATGATTTTTTCGGCCTTGTCGTTCATACCGTTGCCGCGTTGGGGATAACCGCAACACAAATAACCTGGCGGCAACACCGTTTGTACGCCCGCATGCCAAAGCATTGCTTGTGTGGCCAGCCCAACCTGCGAAAACAAGCGTTCAGAGCCGCAGCCTGGAAAATAAAACACGGCCTCAGTTTCGGCCGAAGTTTCACGCGGCCGGATG
>CALCPT010000296.1 GCA_937897265.1 uncultured Alcaligenaceae bacterium | reverse complement strand
GGTCAGCCATCAGCTGTCAGCCGGCCAAGGCGATGACTGTGCTGGTCCGGCATTTGCCTTTGCTGATCACTGGGAGCTGATTGCTGAAAGCTCTCCCGCCATGCCCGACCTCGCCCAAGACGCTGCCCAGGCCAGTGATTTCATCCGCTGTCGCAAAGGTACCGGGCGGGTACTTGCGTTCGTCGTACTTATGGATAAAGGTTCGGCTGGTTGAAAACCCCATGGCACCTGCTTGCATGCCCTCGCGCACTAAGTTGCGCATGGCAAACAGATCTTTGGGTGTGGCTTCGTCGTGATGAATGGCGCGCTCACCCATCACATAGGCGCGTAATGCCGAATGCGGGATCTGAGCGCCAATATCGAGCGCGAAGCTGCGTCGCTCTAGGGCATCAAGATACTCAGGAAACGTCTCCCAATCCCATTGCAATCCCTCGTGCAAGACGCTACCCGGAATATCCTCGACGCCTTCCATCACCTTGATTAACCAGTCGCGACGTTCGGCCTGAACCGGGGCAAAACCCATTCCGCAGTTACCCATTATCGCGGTGGTAACGCCGTGCCAGGTAGAGGGGCTTAAGTAGGGATCCCAGGTTGCCTGGCCATCGTAATGGGTATGAATGTCGATCCACCCTGGCGTGACCAACGCGCCTTGGGCTTGAATCTCGCGTTGAGCGACGCCTGCTTTGCCGCCGACCTGAGTGATGAGCCCGTCTTTAACGGCGATATCCCCACGTTGTGTTGCTCCTCCCGAGCCATCCACAATTGTCGCGTCACGAATGATGAGGTCTTCCATTGTTCTCTTCTTCTCTTTAAAAATTTCAAAGATTAATCAGATCGGGTAGCGAGCGACGATCGGGTGTGTGCCGACTCACGTCGTTCAATCTAGCGATAACCCAATGTGTTTGATGACCTCGCCCCAGCGCTTGTAATCGCTCGCCACAATCGCTGCGTACTCTTTTGGCCCCGCGCCGCTCAACTCGTTGCCCTGCGAGGCAACTGCGTCTTGAACGGTTTTGGACATGAGCGCGGCTCTGAAGACTTGCGCCACTTGCTCGGCAAGTTCTGGTTTTAAGCCGCCCGGCGCAAAGAGCCCTTGCCAGCCCATAATGTTAAGTCCTTTAATGCCTTGCTCATCCAGTGTCGGTAGATCAGGCAACACACTCAGACGACGCTCGGTGGCGGGGCCGAGCAACTTGAGTTGCCCCGAGCGGCCACTTTCAACCGCGGTGGCTGTACCGTCAAAGTAAAGCTGTACGTCGCCAGCCAGTACCGCACGGGTCGCGTCAGATGTTCCTTTGTAGGGAACGTGAACAATATCGATGTTTGCCTGCATTTTCAGGATTTCGCCATTTAGGTGCGAAGTTGAACCAGGGCTGAAGGACGCGAAGTTCAGTTTCCCGGGGTTGGCCTTGGCATAGGCAATCAGTTCGGCCGTGGTGTTGAAGGGCGCGTTCTTATTGGCCACCAGCACAGTTGCCGAGCGTACCAACTGCAGGATCGGGGTGAAGTCTTTGAACGGATCGTAGGGCAGAGTTTTGTAGAGGTGTGGGTTTTGTGTGTGCGTCACAACGATGGTGTAGAGCAGGGTGTAGCCATCGGCCGGCGCTCGCGCAACGCTTTGGGCACCGAGCATCGTACCCGCGCCAGGTTTGTTTTCGATCACAACCGGGGCACCGGTTTGTTCTGTGACTTTTTGCCCGATCATGCGGGCGAGGGCGTCGCTGCCAGAGCCAGCCGGAAACGGGACGACCACTTTGATTGACTTGCCAGGGGCAGGCCATTGCTGGGCCGAGGGTTGTGCCAACACAGGCGTAACCGTAACGAGGGTCAGTAGGCAGGCGTTTCTTATGAAATATTGCAGCGCAACATAAAGATTGTTGGGGCGCATCGTCTTGTCCTTTTGAGCTTTTAAAAGCAGATTGTTACGATTAAATTTTATTGAGCATACTTCAGGCAAAGAATTTTCTCATTGGCCAAAGGATATAGGCGTTTTCACGGGACGCCGTAATACAGATAGAATAGAATCACTTACCTAATGTACGAACAAGGTTCAGAAAAAATGAACGGGGATGCGAGATGATGGAAATGCGTTTTGAAACACCCAAAACAGCTGAGGCCGCTTCGGCGCTGATTGCTGCGACACCTGGCTTGTCAAAAATTTTCTCAGGCGGTACCGACCTGATGGTTCATATGCGGTCGGGCAATATCAAGCCTGAACTGGTGCTTGATATTAAAAGCATCGCCGAAATGAATGTGATCGCCGTTGAAAACGGTGGTTATCGTATTGGTGCTGCGGTGTCTTGCATGCAACTGCTCGAGAACACTGCCTTCGCCACAACGTGGCCTGGCGTGATCGATGGTGCGAACCTTGTGGGATCGATTCAGGTACGTGGTCGCGCAACCTTAGGTGGCAATCTTTGCAATGCGTCTCCCGGTGCGGATACAGTTCCTGCGATGATCGCAGCGGGTGCAATCGCCAGTATCGTTGGCCCCAATGGCCGTCGTGATGTGCCTGTTGAACAGATCCCCGCTGGCCCCGGCAAAACAACGCTGGCTAAGGGTGAGTTGATCGTGTCGTTCTTCTTGCCAAAGCGCGCGCCACATTCGGGCGATGCGTATTTGCGCTTTACACCCCGTACAGAGATGGATATCGCGGTGGTGGGTGTTGGCTTGAGTCTGACCCTTGATGACAAAGGCGTGTGCACACACGCACGTGTCAGTCTTGGCGCTGTGGCAGATCGTGCGTTGCTCGTGCCTGAGGCTGCAGCAGCCTTGATTGGTACGACAGTCGACGCAGCTGCTCTGGCTAAATTGGCCGCTGCGGCAAGCGCGGCAGCCCGTCCAATCGACGACAAGCGCGGAACCAAAGAATTTCGAATCAAAGTATCAGGTGTGCTCGCGAAACGCGCAGCAGAAAAAGCGCTCGCTAGAGCGAAGGGGAACAAATAAATGTCAAAGCATCACGTCACAACAGTTATTAACGGTGATCCGGTTGAGTTCTTGTGTCAGCCGAATGTCTCTTTGCTCGATGTCCTGCGCGACGAGTTAAACATGACCGGCACGAAAGAAGGTTGCGGTACAGGCGATTGTGGTGCCTGTAGCGTCACGCTAGATGGCCGCTTGGTGTGCTCATGTCTCGTCTTGGGTGTTGAGGCTCAAGGCAAGTCAATTCAAACCATTGAGGGCATGGCTAACGGCGAAACGTTGCACGTATTGCAGCGCAAGTTTCTTGAACACGCAGCTTTGCAGTGCGGTATTTGCACCCCTGGGTTTTTGATTGCCGCGCGCTCATTGCTTGAGCGCAATAACAATCCAACTGAAGAAGAAGTGCGCTTCTGGTTGGCAGGTAATTTGTGCCGTTGCACCGGCTATAACAACATCATTACCGCGGTGCTTGAAGCCGCGCGCGAAATGCGAGGAGCTTAATCATGTTGACAAACACGAAAGATGTCGAGCAAGTCATGAAGGTTGTGGGTACCAGCCCAGTGCGCCCTGACGGTGTGCCAAAGGTGACTGGTCAAGCGCAGTACGGTGCTGACTATTCATTGCCCGGAATGTTATGGGCAAAAGTATTGCGCTCGCCACATGCGCACGCACGTATTTTGTCGATTGATACCTCAAAGGCCGCGGCCTTGCCCGGCGTCAAAGGCATCATCTTGGGTTCTGACTTTCCAGATCACCCCTTTGACTATGTGGGCCCAGAGCGTGTCGCACAAAACTATTGGCACATGACTCGGAACATCATGGCGCGCGAAAAGGCGCTATTTGAAGGTCACGCGATTGCAGCCGTTGCAGCAACGACCTCGGCAATCGCCGCTCAAGCGGTTAGCTTGATTGAAGTCAAGTACGAAGTGTTGCCTCACTGTATTGATGTTGAAGATGCAATGAAGCCAGATGCGCCTTTGCTCTTTGAAGATATGATCACACGCGGTGTTGAGCCTGCGCCTAGCAAACCTTCAAATATTTCTAAGCGTTTAGAGTTTAGCGTCGGTGATGTCGCAGCCGGCTTTGCCTCGGCTGACGAAGTCGTTGAGATGAGCTTCAAAACTGCCGCCGTGCATCAAGGCTACATCGAGCCGCACTCATGCTTGGCACGCTATGGTGCTGACGGTCAGTGCGAACTGTGGTCGGCTAGCCAAGGTCACTTTGTGGTGCGTGCTTACACTGCAAAATTAGTCGGTATGGAGATCAGCAATCTGTTGGTCCATCCTGCCGAAATCGGTGGTGGCTTTGGCGGTAAGACGGTGGTGTATGTTGAGCCGATGGCCGTGATGCTGTCGCGCAAAACAGGTCATCCGGTCAAGATCATGATGGGTCGCGAAGACGTATTTAAGTCAACTGGCCCAACCTCTGGCTCTTCGATGACCGTCAAGATTGGTGTCAAGAAAGATGGCACGATCGTAGCGGCTGAAGGCTTGTTCAAGTTTCAAGCGGGTGCCTTCCCAGGTTCGCCGGTGATGAACGCCACCATGTGTGCGTTTGCTCCTTACATCATCCCTAACGTTAAGTCGGTGGGTTTCGATGTGGTCAGTAACCGTCCAAAATCGGCTGCCTATCGTGCGCCTGGCTCGCCAATTTCTGCGTTTGCAGTTGAAAGCGTGTTGGATGTTTTGGCCAAAAAGATTGGTATGGATCCACTTAAGATGCGTTTGAAAAACGCAGTCAAAGCTGGTTCGCCAACGGCTTGGGGTCCTAAGCATTCGCACGATGGCTACGCTGAAACGATTCAGGCGTTGCTCGACCATCCTCAGTACACCAAGCCTTTGGGCAAAAACCAAGGGCGTGGTGTGGCATCAGGCTTCTGGTTCAACGGTGGTGGCGAATCGACAGCATCTGTGCACATCAACGAAGACGGCACTGTGGTGATCGCAACGGGTAGTATGGACGTTGGTGGTTCACGTGCTTCGATGGCACTGATGGCCGCTGAAACACTGGGCGTACCTTACGAGTCAGTACGCTCAACCGTTGCCGACACAGCATCGATTGGTTACAACCATGTGACCGGTGGTTCGCGTGTGACCTACGCAACGGGTATTGCGGTTGTTGAGGCTTGCAACAAAGTCATCGAAGACTTGCGTCTGCGTGCATCGTTGATGTGGGATACCGATATCAAAAACGTTGTGTGGGCCGATGGCTATGCACGACCAGTCGACAAGAGCGTTGGCAATTTTGAGCCGCTCTCGCTTAAAGCGATCGCCAGTAAGCGCGCAGTGACAGGTGGCCCGATTGGTTACGAAGCTTCAACCAATGCTGGTGGCCAGGCTCCAGGCTTTTCAACACAGTTTGTTGATGTTGAAGTTGATCCAGAGACCGGTGCTGTCAAGATTCTG
>CALCPT010000295.1 GCA_937897265.1 uncultured Alcaligenaceae bacterium | reverse complement strand
CGGCGTATCAGCTTCTCCAATTTTTGTTCGCTTAACGCGTGCGCAAGTCTTGCAGATCAAAGTTGAGGATTATGTTGAAGCGGCGCGCGCGGTAGGCTGTCATCCACTCAGGATTGCGGTGTCTCATATTTTGCCTAACGTGACCGCGCCCCTGATCGTGCAAGCGTCGCTAGCGATCGCTTCAGCGGTGATCGCAGAAGCCAGTCTGTCATTTTTAGGTCTTGGCCAGCAACCGCCTGATCCGAGCTGGGGCAGTATGCTTAATACTGCGAAAAACTTCATGGATACCGCACCCTGGATGGCTGTTTGGCCAGGTCTAGCAATTTTTGTGCTGGTGCTGTCGTTTAATTTGTTGGGCGATGGCTTACGCGATGCGCTTGATCCGAAACATCGGTAAGCTCATGGACTGTGCTTTGCCTGAATCGCTCAATTACTGAGCGTTAATCTTTTGACTGATTTTTTGCTCTTGGGCATCTAGCCGCTCTGAGATTCGATCGAGTCGATCAGCCGTCTTAGCAAATTGGATCGCCATGGCTTTACCCGAATCATAAGCTGCTAACAGAGCTTGCATCGTCGCCACATTTGCCGAGTAAAGCCCGATCACAGACGCCACACCCGTGGTGACAACAATATATTTTAAGTTTGTGATCTGCTTAGTGACTTGCACTTTGAAGTCACCCAAATCTTGCCTTATTCTCGAAAACTCTTCTTTGGTTTGTACGGTGCGCTCATCCATGCGGGCGTCCATGCCAGCCATTTTCACCCACTATGTTTCGCATAGTGAGCACTCTACCGAGTCATAGGCCAGCGAACAAGTAGAAAATGGTAAGCAAATGTAATACTCTTTCACTATCAAACAAAAATTAACGAGACAGCTTTTATGAACCTTGGTAAACCAGCAATCGTTGCCGCGACAAACACGCCAGATCACGCCCTAGCCACACAGTGGCTCAGCCAGTTTGAGGCTGCGCTTGCGCATCAGGACAAACCTGGGCTCGCAGCCCTGTTCGACGCCGACTGCCATTGGCGCGACTTGTTTGCGTTTACTTGGTCAATCACCCCAAGCGAAGGCATCGACGCCATCGCAAACCTGATCTTAAGCAAGCAACCCGGCGTCAAGGCACGCGACTTCAAACTGGCTGAAGGTCGTCAAGGCCCTCGCCGAATCAAGCGGATTGGTGTCGATGTCATCGAAATTTTGTTTCAATTTGAAACTGATATCGGCCATTGCTACGGCGTACTTCGTTTGTTGGCAAGCGATCCCTCAAAAGCGTTTCAACTACTCACAAGCCTGAATGAGCTGACCGGCTTTGAAGAGAAAACTGGCAAACGTCGCCCGACGGGTGCAGCCTATTCGCGTAACTTTGGTGGCACCAACTGGCAAGATCAACGCCTCGAAAGTCAGGCCTATGCAGACCGTGAACCAACGGTGTTAATCGTGGGGGGCGGCCAAGCCGGCCTGAGCGTTGCTGCCTCGCTAGTCTTGCTTGGTGTCGATACGTTACTGATCGACAAATATCCACGCATTGGTGATAGTTGGCGCAAGCGCTATCACTCGCTGGCACTCCACAACATCACTGATCTGAATAATTTGCCGCATCTGCCTTTTCCACCGCACTGGCCCTCATACTTGCCAAAAGACATGTTGGGCAATTGGCTTGAAGTCTATGCGCAAACGATGGAGATCAATAACTGGACCAACACAGAGCTTGGTAGCGCCACGTACGATGCGAGCGAAGCTCGCTGGACAGCCGTACTGCGCAACAATGATGGTACCGAACGCACCGTACGCCCGCGCCATTTAATTTTTGCAAACGGCCTGGTTGGCAAGCCACGCATCCCAGATTTGCCTGGGCTCAAAGACTTCAAAGGCGAAGTCATGCACACCAGCGCGTTCTCAAGCGGCGCCGCCTGGAACGGCAAAAAGGCGCTCGTGCTTGGCACTGGCACCAGCGCGCACGATGTGGCACAAGACCTCCATAGCAACGGTGCAGACACAACGATCATTCAGCGTGGCTCAACTACCGTAGTGAGCATTGATCCGAGCTTGCATCTCACCTATGGCCTGTACGATGGCATCACCATCGATGATGGCGATTTATTATCAAGTATCAACACGTTACCCGTTGCCAAGCGTAATTTCAAACAAGTCACAGCGCGTATGATTGACTTGGATAAAAAACTGATTGAAGGCCTGATCGCTCGTGGCTTTAAGTGGGATAAGGGTGACGAAGATACTGGCTATCAGATGAAAATTCGTACGCGCTACGGTGGCTACTATCTAAACGCCGGTTGCTCAGATCTCATTGTCAGTGGCGATATTGGCCTGTTGCAATTTGATGAGATCGAACGCTTCGCACCCGAAGGCGCACTCATGAAAGATGGCACAATCAAGCCAGCTGATCTGCTGATTATGGGTACAGGTTATGTTCCTCAAGAGGTGGTCGTCAAAGAATTACTAGGAAGCGAAATTGCCAATAAGATCGGCCCAGTTTGGGGCATCGCACCCGATGGCGAGATGAACAACATGTGGCGCCGTACCGCGCAAGAAGGCCTCTGGTTTGTGGGCGGCAGTTTCACCAACTGCAGAATTTATTCACGCTACGTAGCCATGCAGATTAAAGCAATCGAAGAGGGCTTAATACCGCGAAGCTAAGTCGCAGGGGCGACAAGCACGACTTGTCGCCTCGTTGGTATCAGTCGTCGAGCGCCTATAATGTCTTGACTCATCCAGAATATGTATGTCTTGATGTCACAAATGGCTACCTCATGCTCACTCTCAGAAAATCCCAAGACCGCGGCTATGCCGATCATGGCTGGCTGAAAAGCTTTCACTCATTTTCGTTTGCGGGGTACCGCGATGCTGAGTTTATGGGCTGGGGTAATCTACGGGTGATCAATGAAGATCGCATTGAAGCGGAGCAAGGATTTGGTGAACATGGTCACCAGAACATGGAGATCATTAGCTACGTACTCGCCGGCGAATTGGCGCATCGTGATAGCTTAGGCAATGTCAAGGGCATCCCACCAGGTGATGTGCAACGCATGAGTGCCGGTACGGGCGTACGCCATAGCGAATTCAATCATGCTAAAGGTCAACAGACTCACTTCTTGCAAATTTGGATTATGCCTAACCAGCAAAATGTAAAACCAAGTTACGAGCAAAAGACTGTACCCTCACACAAAAAACAAGGCGCACTGGTGTTAATTGCTTCGGACGAAGGCAAAGACGATGCCGTAAAGATTTACGCTGATGCCAAACTTTATGCGGGCTTGTTTGATCAGGCCCAAACCGAAAGCCTGACGCTTGACCCAACCCGTAAGGCCTACGTTCATTTAATCAAAGGCGAGCTTACGGTGAACGATATCAGCCTAAGCGCAGGCGACGCCTTATTTGTCTCAAATGAAACCGTGCTGACCCTCACAGAGGGTCGCAATGCCGAAGTGCTGATTTTTGACTTAGCCGCTTGAATTCACTTTCGAAAATCGCGAACGATTTTTCCGTGCGCACTGGCTGCTTGTTCGTACTCTGGTTTGCGCCACGTTTCAGCTAAAGCCTCGGCGTACCAGCGCTGCATACTTGGCAAGCTCAGCATCCTTTCAACATAAGACTGTGCCGGCTGACTTAACTGCAAGCCATAGCTTTGCACTCTAAAAATAACTGGCGCAAAAAACGCGTCAACAATGCCATATTCTTTGCCTGCGAGATACGGGCCGCCAAACTTGGAAAGCCCTTCAAGCCACAAAGCGTCGATACGCTCAACATCTGCCCGCAAGCCTTCTTCGATTTTTTCAAGTGCTACACGGATGCCGCAATTCATTGGGCAGAGACTACGAAGCGTCTGAAATCCCGAATGCATTTCGGCTGACGCGCTACGCGCCCACGCACGAGCAATCGTGTCAGTCGGCCAACAACCCGGATATTGCTCGGCAAGATACTCACAGATTGCCAGCGAATCCCAAATCAATAGGCCTTTGTCCTCAAGACAGGGGACTTTGCTTGTTGGCGAGAACGTCTTAAACGCCGATGGTTGTGCGCCGGTTGCAAAAGGCACCAACACCTCATCAAAGTCAATGCCACGCGCTTGTAAAAGAGCCCACGGCCTCAACGACCAAGACGAGTAATTTTTATTTGCGATATACAACTTCACGTTGAATCCCTTTTGCTAGAAACCCGAGTGAATATCTTCGGAGAAATTCTTTTTGCAAGAACCTGAGTGAATTTCTTGGAAGAGATTCTTTTTACGGTGGCCTGAGTGAATGATCTTAAGGATTTAGTTTATATTGATATCAAGAAAGATTCATTGACTTTAGAAGAACAAGAATCCATACATGCGCCTCATCCTAGCTGCGACCTTTGCCAACCTCCCCTTTGGTACGATCTATGCTTTCAGCGTGTTTCTGAAGTCGATGGAGGCCATGCTATCGCTCACGCGCTCTGATATGGGTGTGATCTTTGGGCTCTGTACGGTCATGTTCG
The DNA here is from genome assembly GCA_937897265.1 of uncultured Alcaligenaceae bacterium. GTDB lineage: Bacteria > Pseudomonadota > Gammaproteobacteria > Burkholderiales > Burkholderiaceae_B > Zwartia. The sequence continues at coordinate 6,217 of CALCPT010000295.1, read as the reverse complement.
CAACCGGGATGAACATCGCGCCCATGGTGTATACCCGGCTCTCGAGCGGAGCCGTTCTAACGATCACCTGTATCACCGGGGCTATAGGATTAGCACTAGCCTCGCAGGCTCAAGGATTTTGGTCGCTACTCTTTGGGTACGCGATCCTGTTTGGCTTAGGCGGGGGTGTCGCTTTCACCACTGCCCAGCAAATCGTCAATCTCGTGCCTACCAAACGCCGTGGCTTAGTCAATGGCTACGTGGTAGGTTTATATCCACTTGGGGCAATGCTGGGTGCACCCTTACTGGGGTGGTCGGTCGAGCAGATGGGCTTGCGCCAGACCTTATTGAATCTGGGACTTGTGGTTCTTGTCAGTGGTCTCATCGCAGTCTGGCTCACGGGCTTACGCAATCACATTCCAAAAACACCTGCGAACGCCACAGCCGCGGCTGATCTTGCTGCAGGTATTGAGCATCCCCGTTGGGGCATGACCCAATGGCCACTATTTTTTAAAATCGCTATCGTATTTTTTTTGGCGGCGTCTGCTGGCTTAATGGTGATGAGTCAGTCTGCCGGCATTGTTCAGTCTTATGGCGGCGGTACACAATTCTCGATCGGAGCCACTTCTTTCATCACGGGCATGATTGCCGCAGCGCGTATCACCGGCGGCTGGCTGATGGATCGCTTCAGTCTTAGACAAGTCATGGGAGCAGCCCACCTCTGGTCCCTCACCGGCGCACTGATGCTAACGCTATGGCCAACCCCTGAAGTTGCCTTGTTTGCGTTAGCAATGGTCGGCATGGGCTACGGTTTTGTGTCAGGTTCGGCCGCTGGGGGCATTGCCATGCATTGGCCTTCTACACAGTTCGGTATCGTCGCAAGCCGACTATATATCGGCTGGTGCGTGGCTGCGATATGCCTGCCAGTGTTAGCGGGCTGGTTGTTTGACTGGAGCAACAGCTACCGGTCTTCTATCTGGATTGCAGTTGTCGTGAACATGGCGGGTATCTTACTTGCCTTCAGATTGCCTCCGCGCCCAACAACAGCCCGTACAAAAAACCTAGACACCTAGGTTGCCTGGCCGCTTAACGCCCTACTGCGTAACCTTGCATGCCACGCGGATTGGCGGCTGCACGTAATAACAATCTACCCTTCACATCCAGCTCGCGCGTGCAAGCCGACATGCGTCCCTCAGACCACTCTGCACCGATTTTCACTTCGTGCCCGGCGTCGCGCAGCCCTTGAAGCGTTGCCTCTGGAAAGCGCGACTCTAACGTGATTTGGTTATAGCGCAACGAGCGCGGCCAGAACGAAATCGGGAAATGATCAATGTGCCATGCAGGGTATTCGATGGCTTCTTGAAGATTCATCCCATACACCGCATGGCGCAAAAAGAATTCAGTGCTCCATTGATCTTGTTGATCACCACCCGGCGTACCAAAGACCATATAAGGTAATCCATCGCGCAACGCCATCGACGGAGATAGGGTCGTGCTGGGTCGTTTACCCGGCATGAGTTGGCCGGGCACACCATCATCAAACCACGACATTTGCAAGCGCGTCCCAAGCGAAAATCCTAAGGAAGGAATCGTTGGGCTAGACGACAACCAGCCGCCTGACGGCGTAGCAGAGACCATGTTGCCTTGTGCGTCGATCACGTCGATATGGCAGGTATCGCCGATGAAGACCTCTTTCTTAGCCCATTCACTAACGGGCGGCAAAGCGGCAAAAGTTGGCTCACCCACCCCAAAGCGCGTATCTGAAACTTTCAACGTGCGTGCGGCCGCGTCAAGGTCAGGCAGCTTTGCCTGTAACCCGCCTGGCTGACCCGCTTCAAAGAGTTTGGCGCTCAGTGCTCCGATACGCGCGTAGCGAGCTTTGCCATAGTCGTCTGACAACAGCTCTGCAATTGGGATCTTGGCAAACAAAGGATCACCATACCAAGCCATGCGATCGGCCATGGCAAGTTTGGTTGCCTCAGCTACGCAATGTACGAACTCGGACGAATCAGGCGCAAAATTTTCAAGACCAGCGTGCTTCAGAATAGATAGCTGCTGCAACATGACCGGCCCCTGTGACCACGGGCCACACTTAGCCACCGTATAGCGCCCAAATTCAACCGTGTAAGGGGCCTCGTAGGTAGGTTTCCAGTTTGCCAGGTCGTCGTAACGTAGCAAGCCGGTATTGCGTTCGCCCGTTGTGTCGCGTATCGGTTGCTCGGTATAAAACCGATCAATGTCTTGCGCGACGAAGCCGCGATAAAACACCTCGAGCGCAGCCTCAATGGTACGTACGCGATCACCTGCGCCAGCCGCGTCTGCTTCGGTCAACAAGCGTGTGTAAGTTTGCGCAATCACCGGGCATTGAAATAACTCACCGGGCTTTGGAACCTGCCCGTTGGGCAACCATGCGTGAGCCGAGGATTTCCATTCGCTCACAAATAAACTTTGCACCGCCAAAATTGCCTGCACCGTACGCGGCAAAATCGGGAAACCATCGCGTGCGTACCCAATTGCAGGTGCCATGACCTCGGCCAAGGTCATTGTGCCGTAATCACGCAGCATGGTCAGCCAGGCACCAAAGGCGCCGGGAACCGTAGCAGGCAGTAAGCCAATGCCCGGCACGAGTTCTAGACCAAGCGCTTTAAAGTATTCGCAGGTCGCCAACTTTGGCGCTGGCCCCTGCCCGCAAAGTACCCGCATGCGCTGCTCTTTTTCAGACCAAAGCATAATCGGCACTTCGCCCCCCGGACCATTCAAATGGGGCTCAACAATTTGTAAGACAAAGCCACCGGCCACGGCGGCATCAAACGCATTGCCACCTTTTTCAAGGATGCCCATGGCAGTTTGCGACGCAAGCCAATGGGTCGACGCTACGACACCAAAGGTACCGACGATCTCAGGACGGGTAGTAAAGGAGGTGTCTTGTGCTGCAGATTTATTTGCTACGGTCATAGTCGTCAATTCGCCTTGATCCCGGCTTGCTTGGTAACTGGGCCAAAGAGATCAAAGTCGCGCTTGATTTCAGCAGCGAAATCAGTCGCTGAGCCCGAGGCGGCGATGATGCCGTAACCTTGTAATTGTGCCTTGACTTCAGGCTCACCTAACACCGCGTTGATTTCTACATTTAACTGACGAATGATTGCGTCAGGCGTATTAGCAGGCGCAAGCACGCCAACCCACGAATTTAACTCGACGCCTTGCACACCCGCTTCAGCAGTGGTTGGGACATTTGGAAACACCACCGAACGCTTTGAACTTGGCACACCAATCGGAATGAGACGACCTGCTTCAAGAAATTGTGCAACAGAGGACGCCGAAGCGAAAGCCAAGGGAATGTGCCCAGCCACCACATCGGCCGCTGCCGGGCCACCGCCCTTATAGGGAACATGTACGAGGTTTGCTCCAGACCTTTGTTTGAGCAGTTCTCCTGCAACATGGGTGATGCTGCCGCTACCCGAGGTGCCAAACTCAAGACCCTTGCCATTGGACTTTGACAATTCCACAACCTCAGCTAAGGTTTTCACGCCAACAGACGGGTGTGCTACGATAATAATGATCGAGTCGCCCACCTTAGCGATAGGTGAAAAGTCATTTAACGCATCAAAGCCGGTGCGTTCGTACACATGTGGATTAATCACCAACGTGCCGTCTAACGCCAGCAAAAGCGTATAGCCATCGGGCGCAGCTTTGGACACCAATTGCGCACCAATGTTGCCTGAGGCGCCAGGTTTGTTTTCAACGATCACCTGCTGATTCAGCCGTTTTGCCAAAGCGGTTGCAACAATTCGTCCGCTGACGTCGGTCACACCGCCGGGGGCGAAGGGAACGATCAAACGGATCGGTTTATTTGGGTAGGACTGAGCCTGAGCATTCACTGAAGCGAAAAGTGGTACTGCCATCCACAAGGCCGTCAAAATGCGATACGTCACTCTCGATGGCGTGCCGCTCTCTGTTTGAAATAACTTAGCGTTAAAGATTAATTCAATCATTTTTTTCATAAGGTGATCGCCTTTAGTGGCTTACAGAGCTTAAATTTTTCTACTGATTACCGTTTCGCTTAAGAGCGGTGCGACTATAACTTTGCATAGTTCCACATTGTTGTAGAACAGCATACCCTGTAAGGATAGACCTCAACTGCAGCGGCAACGGCGTAAATAACGACGGAGCTTAGCCAAGCCCACCGGCCGTCCGCAAGGTTTCGATTTCGTGCATAGTCATACCCAGCACGTCGCCCAATACAGCCTCGGTGTGCTCACCGAGCGAAGGCGAAGGTGTCCGCACCGAACCTGGCGTTGCTGACATACGAATCGGCACGCCCACCACGCGCACGTTACCTGCGCGCGGATGAACCATATCCACGATCGCACCACGCGCAACCACCTGGGGGTGCTCAACAACTTGTTTCACGTTGTTGATCGAACCCATCGGGATACCTGCACCAACGAGGATGGTCTCCCATTCCTCAAAGCTGCGCGTCAGAAAGACCTCTTGCAGTCTGTCAATCAACGCTTTACGATTTTGCATGCGCGCGCTGTTGGTTGCAAAGCGCGGGTCATGCGTCATGTCAGAGCAACCGATCAGTGGGCAAAACTCAAGCCAAAGCTTATCGCTACCCACCGCCAACGCGAGATCTTGTGTTTTTGTACGAAAGGTTTGATACGGCAACAACGCTTTGTACGCAGTACCCATCGGGCCTGCGATGGTGCCGGTCGAAAAATAATCGCCGATCATAGTGCTCAGCAACGAAAGCTGGCCTTCTAACATCGAGATATCGATCGACTGCCCCACCCCGGTTGCGTCCTTGGCACGCAGGGCCATCATGATGCCCAAGGCTGCGTTCATACCGGCAGTTAGGTCAGCAATCGATACGCCTGCGCGCGCACCATGTCCACCCTCATCGCCCGTCGCACTAATCATGCCGCTCTCAGCCTGCACGATTAAATCAAGAGCCGGACGATCTCGGTAGGGGCCATCTTGCCCAAAGCCTGAGATCGAACAATAAATGATGCCGGGATTGCGCTTGTGCGCCACTTCGTAATCGATACCTAGCTTAACCAGCGTACCAGGGCGAAAATTTTCAAGCACCACGTCGCAACGCTCGACCATTCGCAAAAAGGTCTCTTTGCCCTCGGCGTTTTTTAAGTCAAGCACAATGCCTTGTTTATTGCGATGCAGCCCTACAAAATAATCGGTTTCGCCGCCGGGCAACTTGGTACCCCAAGCCCGTGCGATATCGCCTTTGCCTGGGGGCTCGATTTTGATGACTTGCGCACCATAATCGGCCAGCATCGTCGAACAAAAAGGCCCCGCCAAAGCATGGCTAAGGTCTAAGATTTTGAGGCCTTCAAGTGGTAGTTTCATGAGCATCTTCTGTGAATTAACTTGGCTCCATCACCTTAAGATCTGGTGACACCGCGAAGTCAATCTCGCCAAGCGCTTTAACCTCTTCAGGTGTAAAGCCTGGGGCAATCGCCTCAAGTACAAAGCGATCATTAACCCAATGCAATACCGCCAAATCAGTCACTAACCAATCGACACACTCGCGACCAGTCAGTGGATACTTGCAGCGACGGGGCAATTTGGTTCGACCCTTGCTGTCAGCGTGTTCCATGACAATGATCAGTTCGACTTCTCCAGAGATCAAATCCATCGCGCCGCCGATGCCACCACGACGAGCGTCAGTGATACTCCAGTTAGCGACATTACCGTCTTGGTCGACCTCATAGGCACCCAAGATGACGGTATCGATATGACCACCACGCGCCATTTCAAAGGACGTCACACTTTCAAAGAATGATGTACCGGGCACTGCCTCAACGAACTGACCACCCGCGTTGAAGACATCGGGGTCCACTGCGTCACCCGACACGATGCCGCCGTAACCGAGTACACCGTTTTCAGCATGCAGCCAAACACCGCGACCACCCAAAAAGTTTGACACTTGGGTGGGGATACCAACACCCAGGTTCACATAGGTGTTGTCTTTTACAATCTTTGCAGCGTTTTTAGCAATGCCATTACGCGTGAGTGCTTGCTTGCCGTTGTAACTGCGTGCACTGTCTGCTGCGCGCTTTTCAGCGCGCGTCAATGTCTTGACATCAATCATGTCGGCGATCTTTAAGACACGCGAAATAAAGATACCGGGCAAATCGATTAATTCGGGGGGCAACTCGCCGACTTCAACAATTTCTTCAACTTCAACAATCGCAATCTTTGCCGCCTTGGCAAACGCCGA
>CALCPT010000294.1 GCA_937897265.1 uncultured Alcaligenaceae bacterium | reverse complement strand
CCGCCATGAGGTCAGCGTCAGTCTCGGCCACGAAGGCCGGTTCGCAGACTTTGCCCCGGTTGGGTATCGGCGCGAGGAACGGCGCGTCAGTCTCAACCAGAATACGATCAGCTGTTATGGATGGCCGATCTAAATTTTGTGCGTGGTGAAGACTCGGTGGTGCGTGCGCTGTGGGCCGGTAAGCCGCTCGTGTGGCAAATCTATCCCCAAACCGAAGGCACCCATCTGGTCAAACTCGAAGCGTGGCTTGAGATCTCTGGCTTCACGCCAGAGGTTAAAGCGCTACTGCGCGCATGGAACGCAGACCCCTCAGACGCCACAAACTTAATCCAACAATTGAGCCATGCACTCAGCCAAGACGCCCATAAGCACTGGTCAAGTCAAGCATTGGCACTTAGCCAAACCCTTGCGCAAGACAGCGATTTTGCTCAAGCGCTGCATGACTTTTGCGCGTCGAAGATAACGCCCTAAGCCGCAGCCGTTGCCAACACTGGCGCAGGCTCTTTAATTGGCAAGTTAATCAATGCTGCCATCGCCGAAAGTGCAATGTCGGCATACCACATCCACTGGTAGTCACCAAAAGAATATAAAACCAAACCACCGACATAGGCACCTAAAAAGGCACCGATCTGATGCGATAAAAGAGTTAAGCCAAACAGTGTTGAAAGATAACGGACACCAAACAACTTGCCCACAATCGACGCTGTTGGGGGTACGGTCGCCAGCCAAGTCGCCCCTAAACCAATCGCAAAAATATAAAACGTGAGTTCGGTTTTAGGCGCAATCAAGTACAAAGCAATGAAGACCGCGCGCGAACCATACATCAGTGCCAAAATATTTTTACTTTTGAAGCGATTGATTTGTGCACCCACAAAGATACTGCCGAAAATATTAGCCAACCCAATAATCCCAAGCGACCACCCCGCGACAGACGCAGGCAAGCCGCAAAGATCCACCTCACCAGGCAAATGCGTGACGAGCATCGCAATATGAAAACCACAGGTAAAGAAACCCAAATGCAGCAATAGATAACTCGGGGACTTGAACGCCTCTTTTACTGCCGCACCCATGCCAGCATCGGCACCTTGCGGCGCTGCGGGTGCTGGTACATTTTTAGTGAGCTTGTTGATAAGCGGTAGCGAAAGCAACGCCAACAGCACCAGTGACCACATCGCATTCATCCAGCCCAACGACTGAATCAGGCGCGTCGTGATAGGTGCAAACACAAACTGCCCCATTGAGCTTCCGGCGTTAATTAACCCCGCTGCATTGCCACGCGCCTCAGCAGGGATCCGTTTGGCCACAGTACCAATCAAAATAGAAAAGCTACAAGCGCCGTTACCGACAGCTGAGAGCAAGCCAATGGTAAAAATTAGCCCCCAAGTTGAATCCATCAACGGAATCAACGCGGTACCCACAATCGTCAAACACAAGCCCCCCAACAATACGGGTCGCGCACCATGGCGGTCTGCAATCATGCCAGCGAGCGGTTGTGCCGCACCCCATACAAATTGGCCTACAGCCATGGCCAGGCTAATACTGACGATTCCCAGACCCGTCGAAGTGTTCAACGGGCTGATGAACAACCCCATGGTTTGACGCGTGCCGTTAATGATCATGATGATGCCAGCCGCGAAGAGCGTTACCAACAATACGTCGCGTTGTTTAAACGTCTGAAAAAAACTCATGGGTTGCCTTGAAAATATTGATACCAGTCACGACAAGAACTGTAACAAGAAGCATACCCTCCCGCTTACCTCAGTAAAACTTGAAAAACGCACGCAACTCACTGCAAACAAAGCAAAATCTGAGAAAACAGAGCAATAAATGCCGAGGCAGGCTAAAATAGAGGGCTTTTTTAACATTTACCGAATTACCGGAGCTTTAAGTCATGAAAACCGCACAAGAGTTGCGCGTCGGCAACGTAGTCATGGTCGGCAAAGATGCCGTCGTCGTGCAGCGCGCTGAATACAGCAAGTCAGGTCGCAACGCCTCAGTCGTGAAGCTTAAGTTCAAAAACTTGCTCACAGGCACCGGTAGCGAAACCGTTTCAAAGGCTGACGAAAAATACGACGTCATCACGCTTGATCGCAAAGAATGCACCTATTCGTACTTTGCTGACCCAATGTATGTGTTTATGGATGCCGATTTCAACCAATACGAAATCGAAGCAGACAGCATGGGCGACGCGCTGTTTTATCTTGAAGAAGGCATGCCTGTTGAAGCTGTGTTTTATGACGGCCGCGCCATCTCGATCGAACTGCCCACTATGGTCGTTCGTGAAATCACCTACACCGAGCCCGCAGTACGTGGCGACACGTCAGGCAAAGTCATGAAGCCCGCCAAAATTAACACTGGTCACGAATTACCCGTGCCCTTGTTTTGCGCAATTGGCGACAAGATCGAAATCGACACCCGCACCGGCGAATACCGTAGCCGCGTGATGTAAGTGGTTCGCACCACAAGCAAAAAGGCTCAACATGGTTGGGCCTTTTTTATGGGCTTTACGGCAAAATCGCTAGGGTTTGATTGTTAGCCAGGCGAATCATTTTTGAGGATAGACGCCTCGCCACAAGAGCAAACTCGGCTACGAAGATTACCGCGTCTGCCGCTCAAGATCAGTGAGCCACCGTAACGCGTATTCTCGATCGGGTCCACACATCTCTGACGAGGGCTGCAAACCACCGCAAAACGCTGGGCGCTCGGGTTGACCAAAAATTGCACAGCGATAATCTGGCAACAACTGCACGCAACGCACGCCCGCGGGTTTGCCCTGCGGCATGCCTGGGATGGGGCTTGTGATGGAGGGAGCGATACAGCAGGCGCCACAATCAGAGCGGCAGTTCATGACGCCGCGGCACTATCAGTCGTCAGTCGCATACCGGCTTTGGCATCGGTGTTGACTCACTGCAGACGATCAGTATCCAGAAAATCTGGCAGCGCAACAACAGCGATACCGTCTTCGGCCAGAGCTTCGCGCTCTTCACGGGTAGCAGTGCCACGAATCGGACGCTCATCGGACTCACCTTCGTGAATTCGACGTGCCTCGTCGGCGAAGCGATCGCCAACGTTTTCGGTTTTGCTGACAAACTCGCGCATCTGCTGAAGCACTGCCGCCTGCATTTGCATGAGCTGCGCTGCCTCAGGATTGGCTGCGATCAAGTTGCGCGAGGCTTCTTGTGCAGCGGCAGTGGCATCTGCTGAGGCATTTGTTTCAAGACGAGGCTGGTCAAAATGACCCACATTGAGCCTAGGCGCAGATAGGCGCTTTTCGATTTTGTCGTTTTGGCACAGCGGACAGCTAATCAAGCCCCGCGCTTGCTGTGAATCGTAATCTTCGTGCGAGCTGAACCAGCCCTCAAAAAGATGGCGATTACCGCATTCAAGATCGAAAACTTTGAGTCCCATAACCTTTTAATTGGGGCTAAATCCCCGTATTTCAAGCTTAGAAGTATACCGGAGGGCACAATCGGCAGTGAGCGACGGAGATCTACTAGAGAGACGCAAAATCGAGCCGTGGCACCGCAGCCAATAATTCTTTGGTCACGGCATGGGCAGGCGCCTGCAACACTTGTGCCGCAGTGCCCAATTCAACGATGTGCCCTGCATCCATCACCGCCACGCGATCGGCAAAGTATTCGACCACGCCAAAATTATGCGTAATAAATAAGTACGCCATCCCAGTTTCGCGCTGCAGATCTTGCAAAAGATCAAGAATTTGAGCCTGTACCGAGACGTCAAGAGCCGAAGTCGGCTCGTCAAGAATCAATATCTTCGGTTCAACGGCAAGCGCACGTGCGATCGCAATACGCTGGCGCTGACCACCCGAAAACTCGTGCGGATAACGCAAGGCTGAGTTCCCTGGCAAACCGACGCGCTCAAGCAGGTATGCAATGCGGCGCGCTTGCTCGGCGGCCGACCATTCGGGGCGAAGCGCAGCAATCCCTTCTTGCAAAATGGCACCGACTCGCATGCGCGGGTCAAGCGAAGCAAAAGGATCTTGAAATACGATTTGAATCTGACCGCGCAAGGCTTTGAGTACCGCGCCAGAGGCGTGCAGAATATCGGCGCCCTCAACAGCCGCAGAGCCCTTGATCGAGGCAGTGCCGTCTAACAGCCTGAGCAAGGTTTTGGCAATAGTCGTCTTACCGCAGCCAGATCCCCCAACCAAGGCGAGCGTTTCGTTGGCATGAAGCGTAAAGCTTACGCCTTGCACCACCTTGTTGTAGGCCACGATTCGACGTAACAGGCCTTTACGAATTGGGTAATGCACTTGTAGTTGTTCAACGCGCAAGACCTCAGTCGCTTCGCCGACAGACCCCGCACTCAACTTAGCGTTCGAATTCGTCGCAGTTGCCCCTACCTGCAAAATGCCTGACTGCGCCGCTGTGTCGCTCTGCCCAAGTCCCTCACGCACTTGCCCCTGCGCCGATAAGGCTCTTCCACGTTTTGCAAAGGTTGGGATGGCCTCAAACAATTCGCGGGCGTACGGATGCTTAGGCGAGGCAAAAAACTCATCAGCAGGCGCAGTTTCAACGATCTCACCATAGCGCATCAATGCAACGGTATTTGCCACGTGGCGCACAACCGCCAGGTCGTGGGTAATGAGCAAGACCGCCATCCCCATTTCTTTTTGAATGTCAGCCAAAAGCGCCAACACTTGCGCTTGCACCGTGACATCCAGCGCCGTCGTAGGCTCATCGGCGATCAACAATTCAGGCTCAGCCGCCAGCGCAATCGCAATCATGATTCGCTGCTTTTGTCCCCCAGAGAACTGAAAAGGATAATCGTCAATGCGAACCTCGGGATCTGGGATACCCACGCGGCCTAACCATTGCACAGCACGGGCGCGGGCTTGTGCACCGCGTAACGTAGTGTGTCGTTCGATCGGCTCAAGGATTTGTTCGCCAATGCGCATCACAGGGTTCAAACTTGTACCGGGCTCTTGAAAAATCATACCCGCACGTGCACCGCGTGCTGAGCGCATCGCAGCTTCAGAGAGTCGCGTTAAATCTGCACCTTGAAGCTCGACGCGTCCGCCCACCACTCGCAAAGCCTCGGGCAATAAACGCATCAACGCCATCGCGGTCATACTTTTACCCGACCCCGACTCGCCCACTAAGGCGAAGGTTTCACCACGGTGAATCGCCAAGGCTAAGGCCTTCACAGCGAAGCGGACCTGATCGTCAGTGTCGATTGCGATGTTTAGACCGGTGACGTTTAGCACTGCAGACGCAGCGGACGAAGTCGCACCAGCCGCTGCACCCTCGCTTGAGCCCAGCGCTCGTGAGCTCAGTTTGAAACGCTTAGGCCTAAACGCCCGTGTTCGAGGATCAAACGCATCGCGGACGGCATCGGAAAACAAATTCGCCGACAACACTAATGCCAGCATAAACACAAAGGCGGTCAGCAAGTTCCACCAAATCATCGGATCGCGCGACATCTCTAGCCGTGCTTTCTCGATCATCGACCCAAACGAGTTCATACTAGGATCGACACCAATCCCTAGATACGACAAGACTGCTTCGTAAAGTACCAGCCCCGAAAATTGGAGCACTACCGTAATGAGTACGATGTGCATCAAGTTAGGCAATAGGTGACGAGCCATGATGCGCAGGTGCGAGATCCCGAAGGCACGCGCAGCCTGCACGTATTCAAGCTCGCGCAACTTAAGCGCCTCGGCGCGTAGCAAGCGACATAAGCCCGCCCAGCCGGTCAAGCCCAAGATCATGCACAGCAAAAACAAACGCAAGTCAGCGCGCTGTGCCGAGGTTGGAAACATACCAGGGTTAGCATCCATGTAGACCTGCATCATCAACACGCAAGCCCCAATTAATAGCACCCCAGGAATCGAGGTGAGCGTTGTGTAGATGTACTGGATCACATCATCAATCCAGCCTTTGAAATAACCCGCTGAAATACCAAACATCAAAGCCGGCGGAAGCATCGCAACGGTAGCCAAGCTTCCGATGACCCAAGCAGTGCGGATACTTTTTAACGCCTGCCACAAGACATCGTTACCCGTGCGATCCGTACCGAGCACGTGATACCCCGACGCCAAGCCGAATACCGCGCCAAAGAGCAGGCACACTACAGTCGTTGTGATTAAGATTGCCCGCCAGGGGATTTCAGTTTCACCTCGCCCCACCAAACTCAAGGTCAACGCAATCACCAAGCAGGCCACTAGCAGACCTGCGACCGTCCCAAGCAGCAGGCGCTTAGCAACGTCGGCACCCCACTGCGCCTCTGGTGCTGTCAGATGCTTACCGCCAAACCGCAAACGCGGAAAGTCGCGACGTGGTTCGCCACCCTCTTGCAGAATCGACTCTTTTGTATATTGCAACCAGGCTAGCGGGGCTGAATAGGTTTTTTCAGGCCGCGCAAACGCAGTATCTTCTAGCAAGGCATCAAGCAACGACTTTACCTTTGGTGCGTAAATCGGCGCAGCGTTAGCGGGCGAGCCTGCAACCGGCGGTAAGCGTGGCTGATAGTGCAGCGAGTCGAGCAAACCAATGACAACAAACACTAAAAGCACGACAGCCGAACACATCGCAGGCGTGCTGCGTGCCACTCTCGCCCAGGTTGCCCGTAACGCAGGCGATCGCGAGACATGCCAAGCGTATGTCAGCACCGCGAGCAACAACGCAAAGAGCGCGATATCAGTCCAGAGAAATATGATTTTAGGCATGATATTTACTCGAAGCGCACGCGCGGATCGGCGAGCGTGTACGAGATATCCGCCATGATCAAGCCAACGATATACAGAGACGCGCCTAAAAACACCATGGCACGCACAATAGAAAAATCCTGCCCACTGAGCGCATCAAGGGTGTAGCTACCTAGCCCGGGAATCCCAAAAAATGACTCTGAGATCAGACTACCCATGAACAGCAGCGGCAGGGAGGCGACCGCCCCCGTCAAGATAGGCAACAGCGCATTGCGCAAGACATGCTTAAACAGCACCACGCGCTCACTTAAACCTTTGGCACGAGCCGTACGCACGTAATCTTTACCGATCTCTTCTAAAAACAAACTGCGCAAAAACCGAGCTTCAGAACCTAAGCCAGCAATGACCGCCACGACAATGGGTAAAGCTAAAAACTTAAGAGTATCCCAACCACCCGCAAAGCCTGAATACGGCACAAGCCTTAAGATTTTTGAAAATAACCATTGCCCTGCAATGATATAAAACAAGCTTGAAATAGAGAGCATCACAACACACACTACGACTCCCCAAAAATCTAGTGCGGTTGTTCGAAAGAACACCAACACAAGCGAGAAGACAATACTCAGCGCCAGCCCCAACACGAAGGTAGGCACCGCGAGCGCCAAGCTTGGCCACATCCGGGCTTTGATTTCGCGACCAATATCACGGCCCTCGTCTGACGCACCAAAATCAAACGTTAGTAAGGGTACGGAGCGCTGATAAAAAATCGTTTCCGTGTATTTTTTTGTGCCTTCTTGTTTGACGTTCAAGAATAAGGGCTTGTCGTACCCACGTTCTATTTTCCATTTTTCGACGGCATCGGCGCTGACGCGTTGCCCACCAATGGCCAGGCGTGCCATGTCATCAGGCGTGTTAACGGCAAAAAACAAAATAAAAGTGAAAAGATTAACGCCCAACAAAATCAGCACGCCGTAAAGCAAGCGTCGCACAACATACCCAATCATCGAGCCCCCTCGTTAGCAGCGTCGCCAAAGGCAGTCTGCCGATCTTGACGGCGCACTGCACGCCATGCCGGCCAAACGATCGCACACAACAACAAAGCAAACAACACCAAGGGCCACCACACAGGCGGATTCCATTCGGCAATTTTTTTACTGCGCAGTTCGGAGTCGATCTTCATATACTGCAAGGTGTTGCGCACCATCTGCGTAGGCTTTGCATTACCCACCCACTGCTGAAACGCCCCACCCGACTTTGGAAACAAACCAAACATCCAGGGCGCGTCGTCTTGCAATAACTGAATCATTTGCGCGATAACCTGTTCTTTTTCAAGACCATCAGGCAGATCACGCATCTTTTCAAACAAGGCATCGTAGACAGGGTTCACATAATTTGAGGCATTTTCACCACCCTTGCCTGCCTTGATATTTGGACCGTAGAGCAGAAATAAAAAGTTTTCGGCATCAGGGTAATCAGCTACCCAACCCCACATATACATTTGCGCCACACCGCGTGCCATTTTTTCTTGAAAGCGGTTGTAATCTGTCGCGCGTACATCAAACTGCACACCCAATTGTGCAAATTGACGTCGCATCCAGTCAAGTGTTGGGCTAGACCCCCCTACCCCACTAGCCGAATCAAAATGCAGCACCAAGGGTTCACCCGTTTGCGCGTCACGCCCATTCGGGTAGCCGGCCTCGGCTAATAATGCACGGGCCTGTTCAAGAGATTTACGCACCGGCTTGCCATCTTTGACGTCATACACTACGCGATTGATCCCCTCGACTCCCGCTTGGTATCCTAGGATCCCTGGCGGTATCGGCCCCTGAGCCACCTGGGCTTGGTCATTTTGAAAAATTGCGACATACTCTTCCCAGTTAAACGCAATGCTTAGCGCTTGGCGCAACTTACGGTTACGCACTTGCCGTTCAGGCGTGTCACCCATCCCCACGACCGGGTCTTTCCAGTTAAAACCAAAGTACTGCATTTGCGCTTCGACGGTAGTGGGCAATTGAATACCGTGTTCAGCATAGAACGTAGCTTTTGCTGCCGAGTCGCCTGCCGCCACCAACATGGCCACCCCCGCATCGCCACGATCTACCTGCGGGATGTCGTAATAGCCTTGCATAAACTTACCTTGCAAGGGGATACTTTCTTTTTCAATATTAAAAACAATCTTATCGATGAACGGCGTGCGCTTACCGCAATCGGCCAACAGCCCTGCAGCGCGATCTTGCGGCTCACCCTCGCAAGGATAAGGCTCACCCCGAAAATTAGGGTTGCGCACCAAGACATGGCGACGATTTTGCAAAGATTCAGTCAGCATGTATGGCCCAGTGCCGACTGGCCAATAATTCAAAGACAGATTACGTTGCGCCATGCCAGGCTGGCTGTAAAAGCGATCTGCCTCCCAGGGGATGGGGGCCACAAAGGTCATCGCCAGCCAGTACTTAAATTGTGGATACAAGCCTTTCACGCGAATACGCAAAGTGTGCTCGTCAAGCGCCTCGACGCCCGAGAGGCCGGCCTCGCGCAAATCGAGCCATGGCAAATCTCGGGCACCAGGCGGCAGATCTTTACGCAGCGCAGTGTCGATTTCTCGCAGGCGCTTACCGTATGCCTGGAGCCCAACAATATGGTCAGCGAGGGTTGCAAAAATAGGTGAGGCCACGCGCGGGCTTGCCAGTCTACGAATTGCATAAACATAATCAAAGGCAGTTAATTCACGCGTACCCGTCTGTTTAAAATCACCGATGACAAACTTATCTTTTAGTGCTTGATCCTCAAGTGGCCAAAAGCTAAAACGACCGTCTGCTTGTCGGGCAAAAACCGGATGAGGTTGATACAAAATGCCAGGACGTAATTTGATGTCGTAGATGCTTTCTGCAATATCTTTGGCAGGTGCGTCGGCCGGCAAAGAGTTGCCACGTAGATCCACAAAACTTGGCTCGGACACTTCAACCGCGGTGCGCGGTGTCAAGGCATAAGGGCGTTTGAGATAGTGGTAGCCGTACAAAGGCTCGTAAATATTATAGGTATAGGGCGTCTCGTCTGTTGAGTAGGACTTAGCTGGATCGAGAAACTTTGGCGAGCGTTGCGTAAACGCGGTGTACAACACATTTTGACTTTCAGCCCCCGAGAGATACGGGCTATTAATCGGCGACTCAAGACCTTGCGGGCCGCACGCGGTGAGCAGCGCCGAGGTCAGCAGGGCTGAAGCCACCAGTGCCACACGCACAGGCTTGGCCGCACACACGCTACGCAAGGTTCGTAGCATTAGCATTTTTGCTTTTGCCAACAATCGTGGCGCCACACCCAAGGGGCGATGGCATGGGGCTCAGCCCACAAACCTTGCTTTGCCTGCTTTGCTTTTTTTTCGAGTTCAACTAATTTTTGATCACGCAAATATTTGCCGCCCCCTTGCTGATTGGCCCAAGCCATGCCGTGCTGAACCTGCAGGCGATTGGCGGTCGTATCGCCGACAGGGATATCACAAACGTCGCGTCCGTACTGATCTTTTTCGAAACAGATTAAGGTAAGCGTTTTACCTGCCACATAGTCGGCAAGATGTTTGCGTGAGGCCTCGCCATAAGGTTGGCCAGGCCGATTACTACCATGGGCGGTTTCGGGTGCATCAATACTCGCCAAGCGAATGCGGTGCGTTTCGTTATTGATCAAAATATTGACCGTGTCGCCGTCCGAGACTTGTACGATCTTGCCCGATAGCGTGTATTGACCAGCACCATGAACAGGGCGGCTCAGGTCAGCGGCAAAGCCTAGTCCAATTGCACCCAAAACAGCCAACCCCAACAGAGAGCGGCCCAGAGATTTTGTCGGACGAGTTGATTTTGTATAAACGTTCATTGAGATCTTCGAAGAATGATTGTTAAACATAGTGATGCCGCAAAGCACTAAAGCCACTTGGCTTTTCTAAAACGATAGTAAAGCGTGCCGCAGATTGTTGCCATACCGCCGACGATAAAGAAGTAGCCGTATTTCCATTGGAGTTCAGGTATGTACTCAAAGT
>CALCPT010000293.1 GCA_937897265.1 uncultured Alcaligenaceae bacterium | reverse complement strand
CACCCACGACCAGCGCTTTGCATAATTAACTTATTGCGATCCCAGCGCTCAATGCTATGGGTCTGCTGCACATCAAATTCTTGTTCAGACATTTTGGCCGCCACAGAAGTAGACTAAACGCCACCATAATTGATTTGCATAGTTCACCACGTATTTTTTACTAATAACCAATTCAGAAAGTCAAGTTTCTTGGTCTTGCACACTTTCCACATCCATTAAAGTCTTTGTTTTCAAGCAATAATTGTGCCAATCATTCTCATAGCCTACTTAACAACTGGCTCCAGTGGCTGCGCGCACTGCTAAGCTCTGTTTTCTAGATTTCGCCCAAATAGGTGCCCGTCTTGTTTTTTCAAATCGAACGCCCTCCAAAGCCACGTGCGCACTTACGCGAAGTGTTGGCAGACCTTAGCACCAACAGCATCGCCAACGGTCTGATTGGTTTTATTTTTGCAGCAACGGGGCCCTTTGCTGTAGTGCTTTCGGTCGGTACGCGAGGCGGGCTCACGTCAGTAGAGCTGGCTTCGTGGGTATTTGGTGTGTTTTTTGTCAATGGGCTGCTGTCGCTTGTGATGAGCTGGCGCTACCAAATGCCACTGGCCTTTGGCTGGACAATTCCAGGCACTGTTTTAGTGGGCCCGGCCTTACAGCACTTACCGTTTTCTGCAGTGATTGGTGCGTTTTACGCCACCAGTCTAATCATCCTACTGCTTGGGCTCAGCGGTTTCGTTAAACGCCTCATGTCCGCCTTACCGATGCCAATCGTCATGGGTATGGTCGCAGGCGTGTTTCTTCACTTTGGCTTAGATGTCATCCACGCACTCGATCGAGATGCCGCGATCGCTGCCCCCATGGTGCTTGTGTTTTTCCTATGCTCAGCCATACCAACGCTTGGGCGGCGTATGCCGCCAGTGATTGCAGCGCTATTGGTCGGTGCAATCATGATCACGCTGCTAGGCCGTCTCAATCCTGGCGACTCAAGTACGCTCGGTTTTGCCCAGCCAGTCCTGCAGGTGCCTAGCTGGTCTTGGGCAGCAATGTTAGAGCTAGTTATTCCACTGACCATCACGGTGTTGGTTGTGCAAAATGGCCAAGGTGTCGCTGTACTTAAGGCTGCAGGGCACGAGCCGCCCATCACTGCGATTGCCGTAGCCTGCGGCATAGGTGCTGCTTTGAGCGCTGCAGTGGGTGCCGTAAGTTCTTGCCTTACCGGCCCAACAAATGCCTTGATCAGCTCCTCTGGTGATAAAACCCGTCACTACACTGGGGCACTCACCTTTGCCGGCCTGGCCTTGGTCTTTGGGGTTCTCGCGCCAACCTTTACCAACCTCACCTTGGCCACCCCAAAAGCTTTCATTATGGTGTTAGCGGGCCTCGCCATGCTGCGCGCGTTACAAAGCGCCTTTGTCACCTCGTTTGGTTCAGGCAAGTTTACCTTGGGCGCCCTCGTCAGCCTGCTTGTCACCGTCGCCGATATCAGCCTCTTCAATATCGGCTCGGCATTTTGGGGCTTGGTGGCGGGCTTTGCAGTGTCTTGGCTGATGGAGCGTCACGACTTTATGGCGCAATGACGGTCAAGCTCTTGAGATAACGCTTCATGCCGGCCTCAATCACGCGTTTGTCGCGACCATGTGCATGGGTGATATTCTGATATCAATGTATCATTAATGATTCATAAAGGTTTTAATGAATCATTAATGAATCAAATATATTGATTTTAGGCTATACCTATGCGAAACTGATTCATCCAAACTTTAAATTGCAGCTTAACTTTTTGGCTGATCAGTCCGTCCTGAACCAACATGGTTAAACCCGTTTCACGCCCCATTTCACAACACAGCAGCAATGCACTGCAGCTGCTCGGACAACTCGTGCGCGAAGCCCGTATCAAAAAATCCATGACTACGTCCGACTTGGCGTTGCGCGCTGGCATCTCACGCGCTCTTCTTCAGCGCCTCGAGCGAGGCGACCCGAGCTGTTCAATTGGAGCCGTCTTCGAGGTCGCCACGATTTGTGGCGTACCCCTCTTTGAGCAAGACCCTAGGCAGCTTGCTTCCCGTCTCGGCCTACATCAAGAAAAAATGGCCTTACTCCCTAAAGCCGTTAGACCCATCGCTAAAGAAGTCAAAGATGACTTCTAGGATCGGTGCTAAGTATTCAGAGGCCTACGTCTGGATCTGGCTACCAACGGCCACCGAACCAATCGTAGCGGGGCTGCTCTCTCAACAAGGCCAGCAGTTAGTGTTCAACTACGGTCGAAGCTATCTGGCTCGAAGCAATGCGATCGCTTTATATGCGCCCGAACTACCAATGCGTCCGGGGGTACAACCGCTGCTACCAATGATGAGTATGCCCAGTTGTATCCGGGACGCCTCACCTGATGCCTGGGGAAGGCGTGTGCTCATTAACCGCAAACTCGGTACAGCGGGGGTCGATCCTTCACAAATTGAACTCAGCGAGTTGACCTATTTGCTTGAGTCAGGCTCTGACAGAATCGGCGCGCTCGATTTTCAACACTCAGCGACTCAATATGTCGCAAGACACACACCGCAACCCACGCTAGAAGAGTTATTAACAGCGGCCGAGAAAGTCGATCGCGGCATGCTGCTCTCATCCGAACTAGACCAAGCCTTATTGCACGGCACGTCGCTTGGCGGCGCCCGACCAAAAGTGATGCTGAATGATGGCAAGCGCAAGTACATCGCTAAGTTTTCTGCAAGCAACGATCTGTACAGCGTCGTCAAAGCAGAGTTTATCGCGATGCGCCTCGCCGAAAAAGTTGGGTTACAAGTAGCGCCCGTGCATTTACGTCGCGCGCTGGGTAAAGATGTGTTGTTAATTGAACGCTTTGATCGAACATGGAGCGACGAACGTTGGCACAGACGCGCGATGGTCTCTGCGCTGACGATACTCGAGCTCGATGAAATGATGGCGGCCTACGCCAGTTACGAAAAACTTGCAGAGATTATTCGGCACCGCTTCTCAAATCCAAAGCCCACTCTGCGAGAGCTTTTCTCAAGAATTGTTTTCAATATTTTGTGCGGTAATACCGATGATCACGCGCGCAACCATGCCGCGTTTTGGGATGGACAACAACTGACGTTGACCCCGGCTTATGACATTTGTCCTCAATCACGAACAGGACAACAATCCTCGCAAGCCATGCTGATTCGCGACAACGATCGCACGAGTCAAGTCGGTACTTGCATTGCCGCAGCCTCACTGTTTTTGCTCAATCAACACGAAGCCATCAGCATCGTCAATCAGCAAGTCAAGATCATTGACCACGCGTGGCAAGGGGTTTGTGAAGAGGCCTCGTTGAGCGAGGTCGACAAAAAGCTCTTTTGGCGACGACAGTTTCTAAATCCCTTCGTGTTTCTGAATGCACCCGCTGGGGTGAACACCCCAATCTAAACCTACCTCACCATTGCCCAAAAAAAACGCCTGCGCGCTTATGCGCGTTGGTGCCGCGCTCAACGGCCTCATCAGACATCGTGACGCGTCGCTTACGCCGCGCGAGCGCCTCAAGCAACTGCGTTCGTAAAGCTTCGCGCGTGCTGGCGTGTAGCGCTTCGCGGCCCAAATCATTGAGCTCGTTCGGATCATTCTCTAAATCGAATAACTGTTCAGGCTCGTCAAGCCAATACACATAGCGCCAACGCGCCGTACGAAGCGAATAGGCGCGCGATTGTTGCGGTGTTTTATTCAGTAACAGCCGCGCCTGCCTAAAGCTGTAATCCAGCTCAGAGAATACAGCGTCACGCCACAGCGTCGGCTCACCGCGCGTGAGAGCTAACAGGCTGCGCCCTTCGATACGCTCAGGCGCACCTGCAACACCTAGCGCTTCAAGAAAGGTAGGCACCATATCTACAGCTTCAACAAACCGATCATCCACTGAGCCGCGCGTGGTGTCTGCGCGCGCGTCTGGATCCATCACGATACACGGTACGCGCTGCACCGCATCGTAAAACAATTCTTTTTCGCCAAGCCAGTGATCACCCAGTAAATCGCCGTGATCTGAGGTGAACACAATCAGCGTGTTCTTCATCAAGCCCGCACCGTCCATGTATTCAAACAACCGGCCGAGATGATCATCTAATTGCTGAATCAAGCCCTGATAGGCGGGGCGCACGGTTCGGATACATTCATCGCGGCTAAAGTTTTGACTTTCTTCGTGCTGCCGATACGCCGCAACAACTGGGTGTGCATCGCGCCGTTCAGCCTCACTGCGCACAACGGGCAAGCACTGCTCTGCTGTGTACCGGTTGTGATACGGTGCTGGCGCCATGTAAGGCCAATGAGGCTTGACGTAACTCAAATGCAAAACCCAAGGCTTGTCACCTTGTACTCGCATAAACTCAAGCGCCTGATTGGTCATATAGGCCGTTTCAGAATGAGCCTCAGCAACCCGAGCGGGCAAGTATGTGTTGCGCATGTTCCAGCCGCTGACCAGCTGCCCATCGGGCAGTTGCCCCGCGATGACAAAATCGGTCCAGGGGTCGTCTGAGAGATACCCCTGTCGCTTTAAATAGGCGGGATAGCCGCTCTCAACCCCCGGTGGATGATGCCCGTCATAGCGATCCAGTTCACGAAAACCGCCTCGTGCTAATAAATAACCGAGCTCAGAGTCGCCTTCGATACCCAACCGTTTCATACCAGCAAGATCCGGTATCACATGCGTTTTACCTGCCAACACCAAATCTCGCCTCGCCTGCGCAAGGTATTCACCAAAGGTCACTTCGCCAACAGACAAAGGCACTCGGTTCCAGGTCGTGCCGTGGCTCGAAGGATAGCGTCCGGTGTAATAACTCATGCGCGAAGGCCCGCATACGCCCGAGTTCACAAAAGCGCGGCTAAAGCGCACACCGCGTTTAGCCAAAGCATCAAGGTTGGCCGTTTTTAAGTAAGGGTGCCCCTCACAACCAAGGTGATCCGCCCGAAACTGGTCAGCCATGATGAAGAGAATGTTTTGTGTTGTGGTCATAACAACGCGATCTCAGCCGCATCAAAGCCGGCCGCCAAACGGGCCTCAACATTAAACGGCCCTTTCAATTTCGGGGCGCGATACGTGGTCGCTAATTCGGTATAGGTATTAATGGGATCTAAACCACGTTCAGTACACAGCCAGCGGTACCAATAATTTCCAATCGCTACGTGGCCGATTTCATCACGCAAAATAATATCGATAATTTCGGCGCCTGCGCGGTCGCCCCCACTCGCTAGTTTGTGGCGGACAGCGGGTGACGCATCTAATCCTCTCGCCTCAAGTGTGCGAGGCACCAAGGCCAATCTAGCCAACACATCCTCTTGCGTTCGCTCAGCCATCTCCCATAAGCCATCGTGGCCTGAAAAATCGCCATACTGAAAACCTAAGGTTTGTAAATGCTCATTAAGCAAGCCAAAGTGCTCGCACTCTTCTTGTGCAACGCGCAGCCAGTCGTAATAAAACTTGTCGGGCATGTTCGCAAAACGCCACAGCACATCTAACGCAAGATTGATGGCGTTAAATTCAATATGGGCCAACGCGTGGATCAGGACCGCGCGCCCTTCAAGCGTATGCACACTGCGAACGCCTAGCTGCGCGGGTGGTACAAGTTTGATCGGGGGTCGACCGGGGATGCCGGCTGGAGCTGAAAAACCACGCACGGTATCGAGCGTCGTGCTCTGACTCAAACCACCTAGACAATCAGCCTTCGCCTGCCAGGTATCGTGACACAGCGCCTCAAGAGCACGCTCTCTGAGTTCCATGGCTTAAGCCAATTGCCACCAGGCAAAACCCAAGGCGCTCAACGCACCACCGGTCAACATTGTGCGCAAGCGAAAAACCCAGCCAAGCATGAGCTCAGGCATCTTGCGCCTAAGCATGCTGTCAAGCAACCATTGAAACGCTAGGCCCGCCATCAACACACGCAGACCTGTTTCTGGCGTCGTCAATGTGGCGCCCCAGCCAATCAA
The DNA here is from genome assembly GCA_937897265.1 of uncultured Alcaligenaceae bacterium. Lineage (GTDB taxonomy): Bacteria > Pseudomonadota > Gammaproteobacteria > Burkholderiales > Burkholderiaceae_B > Zwartia. The sequence goes on along the minus strand of CALCPT010000293.1, from coordinate 4,716 downwards.
CGCCGGCACGACACTCCAGATAAACATCGTCGCGTGCGGTGCGTTCGAAGGTGCATGCACGGCCATCCCCCACCATAACGCGCCCACGAAACTTAAGATCACCGCGCCGTACATGATGAGCGCCATCAGCGCGAGTACCGGATCAATGCCCGTGTCGAGCACCGTTGCCAGGGCAAAACCCCAAAAGGGTAAAAGCCCAAGTAATCCAGGTAGCAACGCTGCTAGCGGTGTACGCGTGGGTTGATTCATGACGTCAGTTATGCCTTGTTAGCCGCTTTTTTGGGCTTTTTCTTGGCTTTCTTTTCGGGGATGCCCAACATCGTCTTACGACAGCTCGGCGCACCACAACGGCACTCGTATTGAGCCTTCAGAGACTTGGTGAGTTTCTCGTCATCGATGACCAAGCCATAGTCGTAGTTGAGTTCTTCACCACGCTTGATGTCGCGCTTAGCCAAGATATAAACACGCTTGCCGCCCTTGCCTTCTGAGCTTTCGCAATTTGGCTCACAGGCGTGATTAATCCAGCGTGCATCATTGCCGTGGTCATTACCATCAATCACTTTGCCAGAGGTTAACGAGAAAAAAAACGTATGAAACGGGTCATCGGGATTTGTTGGATGACGCCTGTCAGCTTCTTTGGCGCTGATAGTTTTGCCACCATATTCAATGATGCGCGTACCCTCGGGGATATTACGCGCCGCAAAAACGCCGTTACCGTGTACTTTAGATTGCCGGACAACATGCCAGGGCTTTTCAGATGTGGTCATTTATATGAGGTCTAGAATCAGGTGCGTTTGACACCAAAACAATGCTGCGGCTCGGGAAATTTACTAGCGCGAACCTCATCAGCATAACGCTGAACCGAGCTTCGCATCATTTCTTCAAGATTGGCATAGCGCTTAACGAATTTTGGCACACGCTCGCCGCTTAAGCCAAGCATATCTTCTGTGACGAGTATTTGACCATCGCATTTCACCGAGGCGCCGATCCCGATGGTCGGAATCGCAAGCGCCGCCGTAATCGTTTCGCCCAAGGACTCAGCCACCCCTTCAAGCACAATCGCAAAGGCACCCGCCTGCTCAAGCGCTTGAGCCTCAGCCAGAATACGCGCGGCCGCTTCAGGGCTGCGCCCTTGGGCCAGGTAGCCACCCATCGTGTTGACGTACTGAGGCATCAGCCCCACATGCGCCATCACCGGAATGCCGCGGTCAACAAGGTAACGAACCGTTTCGGCCATCACGATGCCACCCTCAAGCTTGACCGCGCTGGCGCCCTGGCCGATCAGATAAGCGGCGTTGCGAAACGCTTGCGCTACAGACTCTTGATAGCTGCCAAACGGCATGTCGGCGACCACGCAAGCATGCTGTGTGGCCTTTACGACTGCAGCAGTGTGTTGCCCAATTTGCTCCACCGTAATAGTTAATGTATCGGGCAACCCGTACGCAACCATCGCGGTTGAATCACCAATCAGAACAAAATCAACGTACTCATCAATGATGCGTGCGGTCGAAAAGTTATGCGCGGTCAACGCCACAATTTTTCGCTGGCCTTTACACGCTATTAACTGGGGCACGGTGACGCGTTTAATTTCTGAATGGGAGCTCAAAACAGCACCTCAGCTTCTAAAGATTAATACATGCACCCATCGCCGCTTCAGGGCGAGAATACATCGGAGGGTTGAGCACGAACCAAACCTATCGCGCTTTTCGAATCTCTCGGGCATCCTGTCTTAACTTCTCAAGATGCCCTCGCGGCAAGGTCAGGCGCTTACTTTGCCGCCTTTTTGGCTGCGGTCTTTGTTACCGTTTTCGCGGCAATCTTAGTGACAGCTTTTTTCACCGCTTTTTTGACGACCTTCTTAGCCACTTTTTTCACGGCCTTTGCAACAGGCTTAGCCGCCACAGCGTCATTGGACTCTGTCGCTAAAGCGGATACCGACTTGGACGCGACCTTTTTTACAGCCTTTGTCGCCTTCTTGGCGGCCGTCTTCGTTGCCGTTTTAGTTGCCGTCTTTGTCGCGGTTTTGCTCGCGACCTTAGTCGCAGTTTTACCCGCGGCCTTTGCGGCAAAACGACCCGTCCCCGCTTTACCGCCCGCCTTTTCAGGACGCGCTTCAAACTCAAAGCTCACTTTGCCATCTTCGCCACGCGCAAGGTACGCCTTAAATTTACGATTGTTACGATTTGACACAAAACCTTCAAGCAAATCAGTACGCCCAGTCGCCAACAACTTGGTCATTTGTTCAGCACTGATCTCTTGCTGCAAAATCACCTTACCTGACCTGAAGTCGCAGTTGCGCTCAGGCCCAACCGATTTTTCGCAGATAAAACTCATGCCGTGCTCAAACACCGGTGCCTGACATTTTGGGCAAGGGCCTAAGGCCATTTGTCCTGAAAAATCAACCGGCTCGTTGGCCTCTTCGTCGCGTTGACCAAAGTCAAACTCAAGCTTGAATTCAGAATTAATAATCAAGATTGACGCAAAGGGGCGCCCCATCTTGCTGATAAAGCCTTGCATCGGACCGATGCGCTTGTCGGTAATTAAAGTCTCGACTTCTTCGGGCTCAAAGGTGCGTCCACCTGGATGCTTACCAATCGAAAAATCGCAACTGGTGCAGGCATAACGCCGATAGTTTTCTTTCACCACGTTGCCGCATTTTGGGCAAGGCGATTTCAAAGTAACGTAATCACCTGGTACCGTGTCGCGCTCGTATTCTTTAGCGCGCTTCACAATGACTTGCGTCATTTGGGCGATCTCAAGCATGAAGGCTTCGCGCTGCATTTCACCTTGTTCGATTTGCTTGAGCTTATGCTCCCACTCGCCGGTCAACTCGGGCGAGGTCAGCTCTTTGACATCTAAGCCGTTGAGCAAGGTCATGAGCTGTCTGGCTTTCGCCGTCGGGACAAGATCACGGCCATCGCGGCGCAAATACGTTTCTGCAAGCAAACCTTCAATAATCGTCGCACGCGTGGCTGGTGTACCTAAGCCACTTTGCGCCATTGCCTGCGCAAAGTCATCGTCATCCACCAACTTACCTGCGTTCTCCATGGCAGACAATAACGTCGCCTCGTTGTAGCGCGCTGGCGGACGAGTGGCCAAACTCACGGTATCGATGTCTTCGGTGCGAACTTTTTCGCCATCAGCCACCGCCACTAAATTAGCGTCGTCGCCCTGAGCTTCACGACCTTGTACGGCACGCCAACCTGGCGACACCATGACCTTGCCTTCCGTTTTAAAGTGATGACCTTGTACGATCGTGGTGCGCACCGTATCGCGCCATTCAGCAGACGGGAAGAAAATCGCCAAGAAGCGTTTCACAACCAGGTCGTAAATCTTTGCCTCAGCATCACTGAGTTCAGCGGGCACCTGCATGGTCGGGATAATCGCAAAGTGATCAGACACTTTTTTGTTATCAAAAATACGGCGATTTGGTTTGACCCAGCCATTTTTAGTAATCGTCGCCGCGTGCGGCGCAATGCCTTTTGATAAGCCTTTACCTTCAGCTAAACCCGCAATCGTCTCGCGTACAGTATTGAGGTAATCCTCTGGCAAAAACTTTGAATCGGTTCGCGGGTAGGTCAACGCCTTATGACGCTCGTATAAACTTTGAGCCAACGATAAAGTGGTTTTCGCTGAAAAACCAAAACGCCCGTTAGCTTCGCGCTGCAACGAGGTCAAATCAAACAAAGCAGGCGCGGCTTCCATCCGCGGCTTTGACTCTTCAGTGACTACACCCGGCTGATTGCGGCAAGCCGCCACCACACTTTTTGCGGCAGCTTCGGTCCAAACACGCGATTCTTTTTGTTCGGCGTCGTCAGCCACTTTTTTGAAATTTGGATCAATCCACCGACCTTCATAAATACCAGCGGCCGCGACAAAGCTCGCGCGAACCTCCCAGTAGTCACGTGGTACAAAATGACGGATTTTTTCTTCGCGCGCAAATACTAAAGCGAGCGTAGGCGTTTGCACACGTCCGACCGGGGTTTTAAAAAAGCCACCATCTTTACTGTTGAAGGCGGTCATGGCACGCGTGCCGTTAATACCCACCAGCCAGTCTGCCTCGGCCCGCGAACGGGCAGCCGCCTCAAGCGGCTTCATGGTGTCATCAGCCCGTAACGTTGCAAACGCTTCGCGGATGGCATCTTGGGTCATCGACTGCAGCCACAAGCGCTGCGTGGGCTTTTTCTGGCCCGCATATTGCGCAATGTAGCGAAAAATCAGTTCGCCTTCACGCCCGGCGTCGCAGGCGTTGATCAACGCGCTCACGTCCTTGCGCTTGATCAGTTTGACCAACATTTTTAAGCGGTCGACCGAACGCTTGTCTTTTGTCGGCGCCAGGTCGAACTCAGGGGGTACAACCGGCAAATGAGCAAAACTCCATTTACCTTTAACGGGATCGTTCGGCGCAATCAAGGTCAGCAGGTGGCCAACGCTTGATGACAAGACGTATTTTTCGTTTTCGAAAAAGTCGCCTTCGCGGGTAAAACCACCCAAAGCACGCGAGATGTCGAGTGCGACAGAAGGTTTTTCGGCAATGATTAAGGTTTTAGTCATTCTTGTCCAGATACAACTCTTAAAGCGGTTTACCAAGCATGGCGCGAGGCCTAAATCAGGCTAACGCGCATCATAAGAGTGGTGATGAATGCCGTGCAAGTTAGCACGTTCAGGGCCTTGACCAGATCGGAAGAGCGTCGTGTAGGGAAAGAGTGTCTTCGC
>CALCPT010000292.1 GCA_937897265.1 uncultured Alcaligenaceae bacterium | reverse complement strand
ACGTTGTGCCCACCGCGCTTGCCAAGCAGTATTTCACGACTCTTGGCCAGGCTCTAGATAAAGCGCAACACGCGGTTTAAGCGGCAATGGTGCTTGAACCTAAAAACGACGCTCAGACTGGCGCAGCGACCAAAACGCAAACTCGTTTACTGATCATGGCCGCCTCAGCAGTCGCTGTGGCCTTGTTGTGGGTGTTGCTGTTTCGTTTAAATCGCTGGGCGTTTTCGTCAATTGATGTGACGCTTTTTATCAGTTGGATATTTTTGCCGGCGGCGATTCGTATGCTTGCGATTATGGCGTGCGACTGGGTCGGGGCGCTAGGGCTATTTGCCGGAGCCTTAATCACGAACCAAGCAGACCCAACAGGGGGCGTGATAGATGGGTTGGTATTGGCTTTTTTATCTGCAACTGGCCCATTGTTAGCGTTTTGGTGCTGTACCCGTTTGCTCAACTTGCCACCGACTTTGACAGGCTTAACTGCTAAGCAATTGCTGGTCTTTGCAGTTGTGGGGGCCTTGCTCAACGCTGTGCCTCATAATATTTATTTTTATTTGTCAGACCGTATGACGAGCCCGATCGAAGGCTTGGTACCGATGTTTTTAGGTGATTTGTTGGGCACCATGGTCGTGTTGTATGCGGCCAGTCTCGCACTGCGTCTGATATTCAAGCGCGCAGATAGCCAGCGGGGTTAGTGTCAAGCGGGTTGCGTGACCAACACGATAAATGCTTAGACCCAGCCTTGGCGCCAGTGCTCACGATTTTTTAAGTCACGCCAGGGCATGCAGAACTTGCGACCAGTCATGGCCGCTTCAAGTTCAATATCGATAATTGCCTGACCCTCGATTTCGGGTTCAAACACCTTTGTCACTAAAAAGTGTTTCTCTTTGCGCTCGGGGTGAACCGCTGTCCACTTACTGAGCAAGAGTTTTTTGGGGCTGACGCGATTACTTTCCACGGCACCGACCCTTTGAGTTCCCTCAACAACATCGGCAGCTTTGGTCGCACTCGCTTTGCTGTCGCAGCCGCGAGTGTTGCTACGTTTGACCTTTTCTACAGGCATCAACTGTACTCTTTGACTTCGAGCTTAGCCGCTAATGCCTTCGGGACAGTGATCGGCATGTCCAGCATCCAAAAAGACAACCCTTTGCCATGTGTGTCTAAATTTAACGCGTCATTGACTCCGCCATCTAAGACGCCCTCGAGCACAAAGTTCATTGCTTCAAGTTTGGGCAATACATGGCGAGTGACTTTAGTTGGGTGGCGGTAGCTAAACCACTGTGCCACCCGTGCCTCGGTGAGTTGCTCGACAAGCAAAGCAAAGCAGTCAGCATCCCAAGCGATGACGCTGATATTCGAGGTATTGCCCTTGTCGCCTGCGCGGCCATGCGCCAACTGATAGAGCGGCAATTCAACTGTGGTTAAAGAGGTGTTGGTGCTCATGCGCGTTGCTCCTGCACAAAACTAAAGCCAGAGGGCACTGCATCGCGAGGGATGGTGCACGAGAGTGTGTCTAAGCGTGGTCGCAGCGACGTTCGCACCCCGCCACCACCTGCAGGACCACAACAATACAGTGCAGTGACTTCACGAAGAATTTTTTCGGCGATCTCTTTTTGCAAATGTACGCCAGCGACGCGTAGGCGTACGTCGCGTGAGGCAGCCGCATAGCCTTGCGCCATGAGTTCGCCTGCATCGTCACCAAAAATACTCAAGGCCCCAATTAAATCGACGCGCAGTGGTAGCAAGTGCCCGATGCGCTTGCGAATCGTTTCGCCGGCAAGCGCCGCACGCTCTTTGGCTTGAAAGCCTGCATAAGAAATTTCTGCCTCTGCGAAGTAGCCGTTGTCGTAGCAGACGTTGACTTTGAGCTCGTCGGGACGTTGATGACCAGTGACGCCTTGCACCAGAATCCGATCCGTGCCCTCGCGCGTGACAGTTGCCTCAGTGATATCCGCCACAACATCCGGGGTGAGGTAGCGCGCAGGGTCATGCACTTCGTACAAGATTTGCTCGCGCCC
>CALCPT010000291.1 GCA_937897265.1 uncultured Alcaligenaceae bacterium | reverse complement strand
CGCTCTTCCGATCTCATTCTCGACGGGGCGTGGTGATTTCTTAGATATCGATGGGCTCAAAAGTGTTGAGGTCTTGCGGGGCCCAGCTTCAACACAATACGGCAGCGACGGGTTAGCGGGTGCAGTCACGTTTAAAACTCTCGATCCCAGCGACTTGCTCACGCGAGGCCAAAACGTTGGTGGTTTTGCGCGCTTGGGGTACGCCAGTATTGATCAGACGGGTTCGGGCACCTTGGCGGTTGCCGGTAAAAATGATAAATGGCAAGCGATGGTACTCAGCAGTTATCGTCAAGGGCACGAAACCAGTAACGAGGGCAACAACGATGCAAAAAGTATCGACCGTACAGCGCCTAATCCCGTCGACTACAACAATCGTTATGTCCTTGGTAAAGCCATCCTCATCATTGATCCCGCGCAACAACTTGGGTTAACGATTGAGTCGCAACGCCGTAGCCAACAAACCAAAGTGTTCTCAGCTCGAGCTGCAGCACCTGTCATCCCTCGCGGTATCACTGATCTCAAAACTCAAGATACGATTGAGCGCGATCGGCTGTCGCTTGAGCATCAATACAACGATGTCAACGCTGCCTGGATTCAAAGTGCTGAAACGCGTCTGTACTGGCAAGACGCCAAGGTGAATCAATATGCTACCGAGCAACGCAGTCGTGCGCCCGAGCGTATCCGAGACAACACCTTTCGCACGCAAGTCTTTGGGTTCGCCACTCAGTTTCAAACCAATCTGACTGGCTGGGTCAATCAGCGCCTCTCATACGGACTTGATCTGAGTCAGGCTCATATCAGCGCCATGCGCGATGGTACTTTCGCGCCGTACGGCAGCAAGTTTCCCTCTCGGCCCTTTCCCGATACGACCTACACCTTAGGTGGGGCATTTTTTCAAAGTGAAATTGAGCTGGGCACAGTGAGCGTGATTCCTGGGGTGCGCTTCGATCGTTATGCCATCGATCCCTCAGCCAAGGGCTACGAAAATGTATCGCTAGCAAGCCTCTCTGGTCAGGCGATGACGCCGCGTATTGGGGCTGTCTGGCGCCTCGCACCTGGCTTCTCTCCCTACGCACAACTGGCCCGTGGCTTTCGCGCCCCAACGCCAGAACAAGTCAATAACGGGTTTGCGAATCTGGCTTCAGGCTATACCAGTGTCGGTAATCCAGAGCTCAAACCAGAGTACGCCGATAGTTTAGAAATTGGATTCAGAGGCAAGTCTCACGGGCTTCGCTATTCTTTGGCGGGCTTTGAAAATCGATATCAAAACTTCATCAGTCAAGAGATCATAGGTGGAGGAGGTCGGCCTTCAAATCCTACGATTTATCAATACGTCAACTTAACAAAGGCCAAGATTCAAGGGGTTGTCGCCCAAGTTGAGCTGAAAGTTGGATCGAGGTGGACACTCCAGACTGGTGCAGCATACTTGCAGGGTGACAGCCAAATCAATGGCATTAGCGCCCCGATCAATTCAGTCCAGCCCTTCAAGGCAATGTTTGGTTTGCAGTACGACGCCGGTGAGTGGGGGGGGCAAGCGACGGTGCTCTATAGCGCGGCAAAAGATCCCAGTCGTATCGCATCAGGCAGAACCTCTCAATTTGCCTCGCCCGATTACACAGTGCTTGATCTTGGCGTGTACTGGAAGCCTTCAGCCAATTTAACCTTGAATGCGAACTTGAATAACGCCTTGGATACTAAGTACTGGCGTTGGTCAGATGTGAGTGGATTAACTGAAAACAGCCGTATTGCTGATGCTTATACCGCTGCGGGTCGCACGGTTCAAGTTTCTCTGCGCTACGACTTCTAACTTTTCTTCTCTCTCGGAGACTCTTATGCAAGGTCCTGTACAAACTATTCCTCTGGCTTTCTCGCGTTTAAAACGCGAGGGGTTTATTCGTCAGCTCGATGCGGCGCAACGACTAAATTTGTCAGAGGGTGAGCTGATCGCTGCTCACGTTCATCAAAAGGCATTTTTTCAAATTTTGAGCCAACCCGAAGTTAGCGGTATTCACTTGGATCATAGTCAGCCTCAGCACGAGTCTGTTGAAATATGTACGGCAGACGATCTGAGCGCATTACGGCTACGTCCAGACTGGCATACGCTGATGGCATCACTAGAGCCGATAGGTGAGGTGATGGCACTGACTCGAAATGCTTACTGCGTGCACGAAAAAATTGGTCTCTATCAAAATGCCACCGTGACTGAACGAGTGGGTGTTGTCGCCTCTGCCAATATTGATTTGCGGGCTTTTTATTCTAAGTGGGCGCATGGGTTCGCAGTTTCTGAAATGACCAGTCGTGGTCGACAGCATAGCCTGCAGTTTTTTGATGTGTCAGGCGTCGCCATTCATAAAATTTATTTGCGTGAGGATAGCAATGTCCAAGCCTATCAACACCTCGCAAAGCAATTTGCGGCGGACTCACAACAACCTGGTCTGTACGCCGAGCCTCTTGCACCGAAGCCACCCGAGCAGGCCGACCAGCAAATCGATGTTCAGGCATTACATCAAGCTTGGGCAGGTCTACGAGACACGCACGATTTCTTTTCATTATTAAAGTCTCATGGTGTCTCGCGTGTGCAAGCGTTACGCCTTGCGCAGCCTAAGTTCGTTCAGCAGGTACCTCGCGCAGAGATGATCAGGATGTTGACGGCAGCCGCTGCTCGCGAAATCCCGGTCATGGTGTTTGTTGGTAATCACGGCATGCTTCAGATTCACTCGGGTCGCATTCACAAGGTCTCGTATGCCAAACCGTGGTTGAATGTGCTGGATGCTAGCTTCAATCTTCATCTTCGTATGGATCATATTGATACCGCTTGGATTGTGAAGAAACCGACGGTCGATGGGGTTGTCACGTCTTTTGAAGTCTTCGATGCCCAAGGCGATGCGATTGCCATGCTGTTTGGTTTGCGTAAGCCTGGTCAGCGAGAGCTCTCTGCCTGGCGCGAGTTACTCGACGATATCCAAGACACACAACACGCCTGCGCAACTTAATTTGATGAATCGCGCACAATTTCAATCTGCCGAACAGCGCTCGCGTCGTCAGGCCTTGGGCTATTTGGCGTGTTGTGCTGCAGCTCCTTTCGCTATGTTTCCTTCCTCCGTGAAAGCCAGGACGACAAAAAGAGTGGTATCCGTCGGAGGAGCTCTGACCGAAATCGTGTTCATGCTTGAGGCAGGTCACGACTTGGTGGGTGTCGACTCAACCTCAATCTATCCAACAAACGCGACAACTTTGCCAAACGTTGGATACGCACGGCAATTATCGGCCGAAGGGGTTTTGTCATTAAGACCGTCGCATGTGCTTGCCACAGAAGAGGCGGGACCTCCGGCGGTGCTCAGGCAAATCGCTGCTGCGGGGGTTCGTGTGACGACGCTTCCAGCTAAACATCGATACGTTGGTCTTCGGCAGCGAGTGCTGGGTGTTGGTCGAGTGCTCGAGCAAAGCGACTTGGCTCAGGTCATGCTTGAGCAGCTGGATTCGACTTGGCAGCAGGTACAAAGGCAAGTGAGCGCCCAAAAGGCGCACTCATTCGCAAGGCCTTTACGCGTCATGTTTGTCTTGGCTCACTCGCCCGCTCAAATGTTAGTGGCAGGTGCTATGACTGCGGCACAGTCCATGTTGTCTTATGCTGGCGCAACCAATGCAGTGCAAGGCTTTAACGGTTATAAGCCCTTAACACCCGAAGGATTGATCGCAGCACAGCCCGATTGTTTATTGGTGACAGAGCAAGGCCTGCACGCTGCCGGCGGTCGTGCGGCGCTATTTAAGCTACCTGGGCTCACACAAACACCAGCTGGTCGTTCGCAGGCTATGATCGCGATGGACGCTTTACGCTTGCTGGGCTTTGGCCCACGCATGCCAGAGGCAGTTCTGGCATTGCATCAGGCGTTGTACGCACTATGAACAATCATCTTGCAGTACTGCGCGTGCAGCCCGGATGGTGGCTTGTCGTCTTGCTGGTCTTGACGCTTGCGGTGGCTGTGCAGGTCGGCGCTGTCCATGTCTCTATTGCCGATTGGCTCGCGATGGTTAAGTTAATCGAGTGGCCTGCGCTAGGCGATCCCACGCAGACACCTTCTGCGGGTTCTCACGTGTTGTTCAATCTTCGCCTACCACGCCTGCTGCTGTCAGTGTTGGTGGGCGCTAGTCTGGGCCTCAGCGGTGCTTTGACCCAAAGTCTGTTTCGCAATCCACTTGCTGAGCCGGGTTTACTTGGAGTCAGCGCGGGCGCTGCCTGCGCAGCCGCACTCACGATCGTGCTGCTCGGCGAGTCGGTAGCCGTCATCCCGGCTCAAGCGCGCGTTTGGTTGCTACCGTTTGCAGCTTTTATCGGTGCGCTTGTCGTGTGCTTCTCGCTTGAATACATGGCACGCTGGATTGCACCAGGATCAATTGCCGCGTTATTGCTCACAGGAATTGCTATGAATGCCTTGGCCGGTGCGGTGATCGGTCTCTGTACCTATCTAGCTGACGATGATCAATTAAGAAGTCTGTCATTTTGGACCTTAGGCTCGTTAGCGGGGGCGCAATGGCCGTCGGTGTGGTTGTTTGCCGGCGTGCTGGGTGCAGGGTATTGTTGTCTGAGGCGCTCGACGCAAACTTTAAATGCGCTAGCCTTGGGCGAAGCTGCTGCTCGGCATATCGGGGTTGACGTGCACGGGTTACGAAGGCAAATCATCGTATGGGTCGCGTTGCTTGCAGGGCTGGCGGTCGCGTTTTGCGGGATGATCAGCTTTGTGGGATTAATCGCCCCACACTTAATTAGGTTATGGGTTGGTCCTGATCAACGACAGCTGTTGCCTTTAGCGACGTTGCTGGGTGGATTGCTATTGCTTGTCGCCGACAGTCTTGCCCGTACGGTTGCCGTGCCTGCTGAAATCCCTGTTGGGATTTTTACAGCATTGGTCGGTGGGCCATTCTTTTTTTTACTTGTGCGCCAAGCACGTGGTCAGACCACTTAGGCGAGGGACACATGACCTTAAAGTCCACAATCACCTTGCTACAACTAAACGACGTGTGCTCAAGTCACGGTTCGGTTTGTCAGGCATCGCAAGCACCTAAGCGCTTTAGCCTGCGCGTATCACACGGCGAGCGCTTAGCAATCTTGGGCCCAAGCGGTGCCGGCAAAACAACACTCCTACGTTTGATGTCATTAGACTCAACCCCGGCTAAGGGTGAAGTGATATTCAAAGGCCGGACGGGGCAGCGATGGTCGATTGCCGAACTGAGCCATCATCGTGCAGTAATGCCACAGAGCTGCCAAGTTGCTTTTGGCTTAGAGGTGAGGTTGGTCATTGCTCTTGCGCGCGTTGCCCGTGTATCCGACCCCTTTGCCTCTGAGATCGTCTTGCAGGCTGCCAGGCTCGCGCGCGCCGATCATCTGTTGGCACGCCGTTGTGACACGCTATCCGGCGGCGAATATGCGCGTGTTCACTTGGCACGGGTTTTTGCTCAACTGTGGGACGTTAGAGATGGCTTGATTCTGGTCGACGAGCCCCTCGCGGCACTCGACCTATCGCTACAAGAGCATATTTTGCAAGTGCTAGAGGTCTTCGCGACTGAACGTCAACATGCAATCGTAGCTGTCTTACACGATGTGAATCATGCCTTAAGGGCATTTGATCGCCTACTTTTAATGAAAGAGGGCCAACTCTTCGCAGACATTGCGAGCAATAGGCAAGCAGTGCCTGTCCTTGAATCGCTGTATGGGTTGACGCTAGAGTGCTTGGGCACAGCAGATAATGCCTTCGTCGTATTCCCTGTCCCTGAACGGAGCTCGGTCGCGTGCATTCGTTAAGCGGCATTAGTCAGCTATTACCAAGGCCATTGTTTCGGTCATGCTTGCTCCATGGTGCCTTGCTTCTATGTGCAGTGCTGTATCACTTGCATCGTCAAGGCTCTTTACATCTGGATGTCAACAGCTTAAGTCAGACATATTCAAGTACGACAACAAGTGAGAGTCAAAACATTATCAATTTTTTAGAGCTGACCCTCGAGCAATATGCATTGACAGAGCCGCAACAGATAGAATCGAGGCCTGCAGAGATGTTGGTAGAGGAAGCGCTAGACTTCGCGCGTGAGGCCATTAGTGTATTGCCCGTAGAGGTTCCAATAGAAGTATCGAAAGAAGAATCAATCGCAGCAATCAAACAGTCGCAGCCTATCGTCACACAACCGAGATCATTAGAAGTTTTAACAGCAAACACAACCCAGCGAGTGGATCTTCGAAAGAGCGCAGAAAAAGAGACGGCGCGAACGATGTTGTCAGCGCAGCGTCTTGAGCCAGTGGGTTCGGCTCATGCGTCTGCGCGGTCATCCTCGCGCTCAGTTGGTGCGCTGCATCACGTTGCGACCCAACTCGCCCAGACGGCGCGCCCTGACTACGCCTATAGCCCAAAGCCTGCTTACCCTTTGGCACTACGCGATCTTGGGGTGTCAGGGGTTGTATGGTTACGCGTGTGGGTAGATGAAACTGGACGTCCGCAAGAGATCGAGCTGTCAAAAGGCAGTGGTTATCGTCTGTTTGATGAGGCCGCATTGCGTGCGGTGCAGCACTGGCGCTTTATCCCAGCAAAGAACGAACAAAAAAGCCTGGCCAGTTGGGTTGAATTTGCCATTCGCTTTGAGATTAATGGCTGAAACTTTGGCTCGGTCGGCTCAAGCATAGACAACTGCACTTAACTAAGCTACGCTCACTTGTCGTTTTGCAACTTCGCAGCAGCAGGGACTCGACCTTAGATATCAAAGGCTGTCGAGTGTGTTTCAAAAAATAAATTCTAGAAAAAATTTTGAAAACCTAGTAAGTGTCTTAGTCAGGGAGAGACAATATGTCAAAAAAAATAATATTGAGTGTTCTTGCGTTACTCAGTACCTTCACGATTACACCAACCTCGGCACAAGTTTCAGCCTACCCTTCTAAACCGATTACGCTAGTGGTGCCGTATGCACCTGGTGGCAGCACAGACATTACCGCTAGGCTGATCGCCGAGCAGCTGTCAAAACGGCTCGGGCAACAGGTGGTCGCCGAAAACCGCGCCGGCGCAGGCGGGGTGATCGGCACCGACATTGCCGCCAAGTCGTCGGCAGACGGTTACAACATGCTGCTGATGGCGGTGGCGACCTACACCATCAACGCCGGCCGTTACACCAAGCTGCCCTATGACCCGGCGAAGGACTTCGTGCCGGTGACACTCGTCGCCTTCGTGCCCCATGTGCTGGTGAGATCGGAAGAGCACACGTCTGAACTCCAGTCACGCCAA
>CALCPT010000290.1 GCA_937897265.1 uncultured Alcaligenaceae bacterium | reverse complement strand
CGACCTGGCCACGTCACGAGCGTTGACAAAGCAAACGTGTTTCGGTCGATGGCATTCTGGCGTACGATTTTTGAATCTTGCGCAAAGCGTTATCCTGCTATCTCAACAGACAGCGCCTACGTTGATGCGATGGCGTTGAATTTGGTGCTTAAGCCGTGGGCCTACGATGTATTGGTCACCGAAAATATGTTTGGCGATATCTTGTCTGACCTGATCGCTGGTTTGGTCGGTGGTATGGGAATGGCGCCTTCGGGCGACATCGGTGATCATCATGGTTTGTTTCAGCCGGCCCATGGTACGGCGCCTGATATCGCGGGCAAGGGCATTGCCAATCCCACCGCCATGATCTTGTCGGTGGCGATGATGCTTAAGTGGTTAAGCGACCGTCATGATGATTCGCGTCTTCAAGACGGAGCGCTTGCGATTCAGCGCGCTGTTGAGATTTCATTTGCCAACAACATTGTGAGGCCCGCTGAGTTTGGCGGCAAAAGTAATACGGCAGATATTACGAAGGCCGTGATTGCTAACTTGAAATAACTAACGAAGTCAGGCGGGAGTACCAAGCAGAGACCGCTAACAATCAAGCATCGCGAGTCTCTTCTCAGTTTGCTTGAGTAGCGCCAAGTTCTTGGTCAGGCGGGGCGTGCGGGTGGGGCGATGTCAAACTAAAATTAAGGTTAAGATAGACAGCATCGTGCATTAATAAATCATTCAATATCAATGATTTAGCAGCACACCTCTAGTCGAAGCCGCTTTTGAACTCCCCCCAACGCCCGCTTTATGGCATTTTGCTGATCTTGACCTCGTGTTTGTTGTTTTCGAGTCAGGATGGCATCTCTAAGTATTTGACACTCTTTTACTCACCGATTTTGGTGGTTTGGATGCGCTTCGTCATTCAAATCAGCCTCACGGCGATCGTGTTCGTGCCACGCATGGGCATTTCGATTTTGCATACCAAGCAACTTAAGCTTCAGCTTGCACGCGGTGCGTGCATGGTGACGGCGAGTGTGAGTTTTGTGGTTGGCTTGTTATATGTGCCGATCGGTGAAGCTACCGCTGTGGTGTTTTTATCGCCCATGCTACTCACGTGGTTTGCCGGAAAAGTCCTAAAAGAGAAAATTAAACTTGGTCAATGGATTGCCGTAGGTAGCGGACTGGTTGGCGTGATGGTGATTGTGCGCCCAGGCAGTGATTTGTTTACTCCTGCAATCCTGTTGCCTTTGACGGGTGCGATCAGTATGTCGATGTTTCAGTTGCTGACGCGCCGACTATTGACGACAGATCACATCGTCTCAACAAACTTCATCACCGGAGTGTTTTGTACGATCATCATGAGTTTATTGGTGTGGTACTTTTGGCAAACTCCCACGTTGCCACACTTTCTGCTGATGCTGGTCGGTGGTTCGTTCGCGACGATCGGTCACTTGTTGCTCACGTATTCGTATCGACATGGCTCGGTCGTAATGCTTGCCCCGTTTAGCTATGCACAAATCGTATTTTCGTCTCTTGTGGCGTTTTTATTCTTTGGGCACATCCCAGACGATCTGACAATCGTTGGGATGGCCATAATTATCTTGAGCGGTGCTGGCCTTGTCTGGTGGCAACGGCGCTAAGGCTGCCGCATTGATTGTTCAATACGACGCCCGAGAACAAGTCGTTGCGGCCGATCTCGTCCACCGCAACGTATAGGCCTAGCCCCGTTTCAGCGCTTGCCAGCAATAGCCCGCAGGATGCGGCTCGGTTGTTTCAACCCGTATCCCTTCATTCCATTTCGCCATGCGTTCTGAGCGTGCAAAAGAGCCGACCTTTAACTGACCTGCGTTCCAGCCTGTTGCCAAATGTACGATGGCAACATCTTCAGTTTCGCCCGAGCGAGCAGACACGATGGTGGCATAGCCTGCTTGCTGAGCCGCTTTGAGAGCAGCATAGGTTTCTGTGAT
>CALCPT010000289.1 GCA_937897265.1 uncultured Alcaligenaceae bacterium | reverse complement strand
TCTTTCCCTACACGACGCTCTTCCGATCTTAACCTTCGTCGGATCCACATACATTTTAGAAACGTACTCAAGCCCGGGCACAGCTTTAATACTTGATCTAAAGGCAACTAACCCAAATTTTACTTTGTCGCCAAGTTGCTCCTTTTCCATCCTGTTGTACACCGTACGCACTGCCTCGCGGGTGCGTTCAATGTAAGGATCCATCGACAAGGTCGAATCAAGCACAAAGACAACACCAGCATTAAAGGCTTTGATTGAGCTCTGCACAACTTGAGGACTGGTAGCCGGGTTGGCATTAGGGTCTTGTTTACTGACCGAGGCAACCTCAAGCACCCGAAGATTAAAACCTGCATCAGATTTAATCTCTTCAGCTTGCAAAATCGGTAATAGGTAAAAATTCTTTTTTAAGTCGACAAACAGCTCGGGCTCGCGTGCAACCACAGCGGGATCGCGGCCAGTCTTTTTCATGTTGTCCAAAATTGGCGCATAGGTTTGAGCCGGAGTCGAAGAGTCCGTAATCTTTTCAATGCTGCTGCGGTCTTTAAAAAACAACGCCAAATCTCGTCCGGCTGGATTGGTGAACGCTAAAGACATTTGCATCTTCCACTCGACGGTGCAGGCACTGTCTAGCCAGCCAATCTTTTTGCCTACCGTATCCGTACCCACTTCAATCCAGTCTTTACCAGCGGTTTGTTGGCGTTGATAGACGTAGTAGCGACTAAAGGCCTCTTGTGCTGCGCCCGACTGATCACCAGGCTTAACCATCAATTTACAGCCAGGAGTCGTTAAGACCCGTTGATACAAGGTCTTTTTGCCGATTTGTAATAAGGGCTTATCCGCTGACCATGCATTGGAACTGAGTCCAAACAGCAATGCAGTGCTCAAGCCGATTCTAAACAAACATTTCATTCCGATTCCTTTTTGTGTCAGTCGGTTAAGCGATGACACATTGCTTTATTTCTTCAGAGCTTCAACACGTTCTTTTGCTTCCGCGTGGCTCGCATCTTTTGCAAGTACCAATTCATACCAATACAGCGCGGTATTTTTGTCGGCGGCTGCCACGCAACCTGCAGTAAAAAATTTTGGATCAAACTCTTTTGCGTAGGCCAAGGCGATCACGACGTCCCCAGCTTGCCCTTTAAACGCATACAACCGTTGTGCAACATCGCACCGCTTCGCAGTCTTGGCAAACTCGATTACCTCAAGAACCTTCGTCGTGTCGGGCGTCGTTTTCAGACAAGTCTGAATGAATGCCAAATCATCCTTGGTGGCCGACAGCGCTTCACTACTGCACGCTGCCGCAGCAGGCGGGGCTATGACTGTTGTCGCAACAGGCGGGGCTATGACTGCTGTCGCAACAGGCGGGGCCGGTTCAGGTGGTGGCGCAGAAGGTTGAGCCGTAGGTGCAGGCGTTGGTGGCGTCGTCACGCTGCCTGTGCCTGCCGCTACAGGCGGCGTTGCAACCACAACTTGCTGCTGACCTTGATACCAACGCCATCCAACGTACGCTGCAATAAGCACTAACACCAATACAATCGCAGCGATCAGCATCGTCGATGATGATTTCGCTTTTGGTTGATTGGCTACTTCTGCAACTGGGTCTGCGCTACTGACTAGAGACGGCTCGGCCGTTGGGGTTGCCTCGGTCACCACGGGCGCTGCCGCTGGCTTTGGCTTGGCGACTCGCGCTACCGCTTCGCCGGTTTGCCCAGCCGCATGCGACGATAAAACACCTTCACGAATCCGCATCACGCCTTGGGCAAGCTCTTGACCATACCGCACCTGCAACAAGTAGGTCATCTGTGTGTTTTCAACCAACGGGTCCACAACATAGATCGGAAGAGCACACGTCTGAACTCCAG
>CALCPT010000288.1 GCA_937897265.1 uncultured Alcaligenaceae bacterium | reverse complement strand
AACCGAAGGCCCCGAGATTCGTCCGGTGGATATCAAGCGCGAGGTCAAACGGGCGATTCAGAGCGCCGGCGGGCAGGAATCCCTGGAAAAATATCTAGAACGCAGCGGACTTACCCTGCAGGCGCTGGAGGCCGATGTGGAGCTGAGGCTGAAGATTGATGGTCTCCTTGATCGCATCTGCGCAGCAGTGCAGCGCCCCACCGATGAAGCGTGTCTGGAGTTCTACCAGGCGCACCCCGAACAGTTTCGGACTGAGGAACACATTCGGGCCAGTCATATCATTGCCCATACCACCGGCAATATTCTCGACGAGCACGCGGGGCGAGAGGCGCTTTTGGATGTCCGCCGCCAGATCGAAGAGGGCAAGCCCTTTTCAACGTTCACCGGTGGGTGCAATGATTGTGGCGATGATCACGGGGATATGGGATACTTCGGACGGGGAACCATGGTCCCGGAGTTCGAGGAGGTGGTCTTCGCCCTGAAACCGGGTGAAGTCAGCGACGTCTTTAAGACCCGATTTGGGCATCACATCCCAAAAAAAGATCTGACGTGGCCAACGGTATTTGGCGCAACGACCCTCAAGGTATCCTAGTAATTCAGCGCTATCAACGGTGTCGTACTCGGGCCGTTTAACAACCACGGCGATACCGATTTCGCCCCACTTGGCGTCGGGCATGCCAACAATGGCGATCTCAGCCACAGCGGGGTGGGTGAGCAGCACCTCTTCGACTTCACGTGGGTACACGTTCGAGCCACCCGAGATGTACATATCCGATTCGCGACCCGTGATGTACAGCAAGCCACGGGCATCTAGCTTGCCTAAGTCGCCGGTATGAAACCAACCGCCGCGTAAGGCTTTTTCAGTCGCTTCAGGATTGCCGTGATACCCGGCAAAGACCCCTGGTCCACGACAACAAATCTCACCAATTTCGCCGGTGGCAACGCGTTCGAGCTTGTCGTTTAGGATGGCGACTTCCATGCCAATGCGCGGGCGACCGCAAGACCCAACATTTGCGTTTGGATCGTTGTCGTCAGCACTGTGCATGTCAGGGGGTAAGACGGTGATGTTGCCCGTGACTTCGCCTAAACCAAAATATTGCACAAGGACATTGCCCAGTTTTTCGAGGGCTCGCTTTTGATCGGCGCGATACATCGGCGCGCCCGCGTAAAGCATGTAGCGCAACGAGCTGTGATCGTACTGATCGACAGCAGGGTGCTCGACCAACATTTTGACGATCGTCGGCACAGTAAACAGATTGGTGACACGATGACGCTCAACCAATTGCCAAAACAATTCTGGATCAAACTTCTCGCTTGACATCAGAATCGAGGCGGCACCGCGAGCGACGTTGAGTAGCGCATGAATACCGGCGCCGTGCGACAGCGGTGCAACGACAATTGAGCAATCGCGTTCTGTCGTGCCTGGGATAATCTCTGCAAGGTGATTGGTCACCACAAAGGCCATTTGCCCATGGGTGAGGATGCCCGCCTTGGGCTTACCAGTGGTACCCGAGGTATAAAAAAACCAAAGTGGGTCGTCGTAGTGAACGGTTTCTTCTTCGCTGACCACGCCTAAGTGCTGGGCGATCATCGTCTCATACGATAGTTCGCCTGCACGTGGCTGGCCAATCACGATCACATGCTTCAGTGTTTTAGACTCGGCCTTGACGGCATCAGTGTGCCCAGCAAAGATGTCTTCAACAATCATCGCCACGGCGCCACTTGACGCTCCGAGATAGGCAACTTCGGGAGGCGTTAGACGAAAGTTCGTGGGCACCCAAACGCAACCGAGCTTGAAGGCGGTCCAGCAATTCTCAAAGGTCTGAAGATTGTTGCGCGATTGCAGGAGGATGCGGTCGCCCTTTTTTAGGCCCAGTGCACGTAAGGCCGCCACCATGGCATCGACGCGCGCATTAATCTCAGACCACGTCCAGCGTTGTTCGCCCTGAATCAGTGCGGTGTGCTCAGGGTAGAGCGTGGCGGTGTGCGTCAGCAACCGCCCTAAGTTCATGGCTTGCGCTGCGTTCACGTTGCTTCCAGCACGCTCAGATAGTTGGCAACGGCTGCGCCACCCATGTTAAACACTGCGCCAGTGTGTGCGCCTTGAATTTGCATATCACCGGCTTGGCCTGAAAGCTGCATCGCAGCCATCACGTGTTGTGACACGCCTGTGGCACCAATAGGATGCCCGCGCGACTTCAAGCCACCAGAAGGGTTAACGGGCAGCTTGCCATCTTTGCAGGTAATGCCATCGAGAATGACGCGTGCGCCTTGGCCCTGTGGTGCCAGCCCCATGGCTTCGTACTCAAGCATTTCAGCAATGGTGAAGCAATCATGTGTTTCGACAAACTGTAGATCGTCGAGTGTGCGCTGCGCGCTGGCCAAACCTTTTTGCCAGGCAAGGGCCGCGCCTTCAAAACGTGTTGGATCGCGACGCGACAGCGGTAAAAATTCGTTAATGTGTGTGCGCGAGCGCCAACGCACCGCGGGTACTTTAGCCCCTGGCAGAGGCTCGCTTGAGAGCACCAGAGCGGCCGCGCCGTCTGAGACGAGCGAACAGTCTGAACGCTTTAAGGGCCCAGCAACAAAAGGATTTTTGTCAGAAGGATTGCGGCAGAAATCAAACCCTAAATCTCGGCGCATGTGTGCATAGGGGTTGTGGACACCGTTTGAATGGTTTTTTGCCGAAATGGCGGCAAGTGCATCCGACTGGTCGCCAAAGCGCTCAAAGTAACCGCTGGCAATTTGTCCGAACACGCCAGCAAAGCCACCCTCGGTGTGGCCTTCTTCTTGCACAAAAGAGGCTTTCAACAAGATCTCGCCGATCTCTTTGTTGGGTAGGGTGTTCATTTTTTCGATGCCAAGCACCAGTACACGCTTAAAGCGACCCGCAGCGAGCGCATCGAGCGCAGACCAGATCGCAGCAGAGCCCGTGGCGCAGGCGTTTTCCATGCGCACCGCGGGAGTGTGACGAAACTCGGGGATCGCCACGCCCATGAGCGAACCAGTGAAATCCTGTTGAACAAAACCAGCATTGAAGTGACCGACGAAAATACCGTCGATATCGTTGGGCGTCAGACCTGCGCTAGCGATTGCTGGCAGTGCCGCATCACGAATCAATTGCACAAAATCTAGGTTGTCGAGTTTGCCAAAGGGCGTGTGACCCCAGCCGACGATATAAGGTTGATTCATGAGCGTGTCCTATTTATAAAAAGATACATAAATTTGTTTAAGTGCCAAATTCGTGAAAATCAGCTCGTTTGTTAAATGTTCTGCTGTTTAACCAACAACGCTTTAGTGAAACAACGCATGTTAATCAGGCGCAGTTAAGTGATTCAAATAGCAAGCCTTTCAAATCGAACCGTCTTGATGTTTACGTAACGTGGGAATCCCAACGCCCGAGGCATCAAAGCCACCGTCTACCGCTAAGCATTGGCCGTTGATAAATGCGGCTTCTGGGCTACATAAAAACCCAACGGCATTGGCGATTTCTTCAGGCGTGCCGTAGCGATTCATGGGGATGGTGTCATAGTAGTCAGAGCGAATCGCGACGCTATGGACAAGCTTTGACATTTCAGTATCGACTGGGCCTGGTGCGACAACGTTTGCGCGAATGCCAATCGTGCCGAGTTCGACAGCTTGTTGTTTGGTCAAGTGGATGATGGCGGCCTTGCTGGTGCCATAGGCCACGCGCAGCGTGCTAGCACGCAAGCCAGAGATTGAGGCGATGTTCACGATCGAGCCATTACGATTTTTCTTCATGACTTCGATGCATGCTTGCGAGCACAAAAACGCACCGTCAAGGTTGGTGCCCAGCACATAGCGAAACTCTTCAAAGGTAGTCTCGCCAATCGGTTTGAATACCGCAACGCCTGCGTTATTCACGAGGGCGTCGATACGGCCAAATTTTTGTTCAACTTGGTTGATCGCAGTTTGAACTTGAGCTGGGATCGAAACATCGCAATGCAAGGCTAATAATCGGGCACTGTCATTCAAGGCCTGTTCGGTTTGTTTCAGTGTGGCGGCCTCTGTGTCGAGCATAGCCACCTGATAGCCATGCGCAAGAAACCACTTTACGCATGCCAACCCAATGCCTCGCGCCCCACCTGTGACAACGGCCACGGGTGTAAATGAAAGTGATTTGGCAGATGAGGTGTTAGTCATGGCAGAGGTCAAAGCGGACTCCAGATAAAATTTTAAGTGCCAGTGTGTGGTCTTGTACCGGCGCGTAGAAAGGAAAATGAGTTCGAGAGGCGCGATGCGCGGCGACTCAGGACAAACTGTAACAAAATGCCAGTTCGATGGGGATTCACGACGCCAATACTAAGTATTTATTGGTTTATGCCAACCTCGCTTCGGGTTAAGGTGGCGCATCAGGTGAACGTCACAAATGACCTACGTAGTCAGATCAATATAAAAAACAGGAAAAAACCATGGCATTGAAGCTATTTGAACTCGTTGGCGCTGAAAGCAATCGACCTTTTAGCCCATATTGTTGGCGGATCCGTATGGCGCTTGCCCATAAAGGGCTCGAGGCAGAACTCGTGCCTTGGCGTTTTATCGAGAAGGCTGCGATCGGGCCGAGTGGGCAGGGCAAAGTGCCGGTGTTGGTTCATGATGGTAAGTGGGTGTTTGAGTCTTGGGAAATCGCTAAGTATCTTGAAGCGCAATTTCCGGACCGGCCATCTTTGTTCGGCGGTGCTCAGGGGCAAGCCTTGAGCCGCGTATATTCAAACTTAGGCGACGTGCATGCTGGGCAAATCGTGCGCTTTGTCTTGTTGGACATCTATAAGCATCTAGATGCTGCTAATCAGGCTTACTTTCGAGAGACTCGCGAGCCACGCTTCGGGATGACGCTCGAGCAAGTGGTTGTAGACCGAGACGCCAAGCTGCAAGCCTTTCGAGATAGCTTAGGGCCCTTGAGAAACGTACTCAAGGTACAGCCATTTTTTGGTGGCGACACCCCCTTGTACGCGGATTACGCTATTTTTGGCCAGTTTCAGTGGGCCCGCGCGATCAGCGATTTTGAACTGTTGGCAGCCGATGACCCAGTCGCTCAATGGCGTACTCGGTTATTGAATGCGTTTAATGGAATGGCGCTGGCTGCGCCTGCCTATTAAAGATGAAAAATATCCGTTTGTGGCTGGGGGCAGCGGGTGTTCTCGCTGGTGTGGCGGTATCGATGACGGGGTTAGCGCAAACCTATCCCGACAAGCCAATTAAGTGGGTCGTGCCATACCCGCCGGGCGGCACGACGGATGTCGTTGCGCGCGGCATCGCGCAAGCGATGGGTGAGCGCCTAGGTGCGGCGATTGTGATTGAAAATAAGGGTGGTGCAGCCGGAGTCATCGGCATGCAAGCGGTCGCGAAAGCTGCGCCTGATGGCTACACCTTTCTTGTTAGCGATGCGAGTTTGGCCACCGCACCGAGTTTGAATAAGCAACTTAGCTTTGATCCACTCAAAGATTTGCAAGCAGTAGTTTTATTTGTGACGGTACCCCATGTGGTGTTGGTTTCGCCAGCCTCAGGGTTGCAGACGCTTGATGAGTTGCTCGCGCGAGCTAAACAGCAGCCACAGGCGCTGAACTTTGCGTCGGGTGGGATCGGTTCGCCTCTACACCTCGCGGGCGAGGCCTTGCGAACGAGCACCGGTAGTCAATGGGTGCATGTGCCCTACAAAGGCGGTGGGCCCGCAATTGTTGCTGTCATGAGCGGTGACGCACAACTGGTGACACCGTCATTGCCTTCAGTGATGGGTCACATCCAAAGTGGCAAACTCAAGGCGTTGGCGGTTACGTCTGCCGTACGACTCAATAGCTTGCCCTCGCTCCCGAGCGTGGCAGAGCTTGGTTATCCTGGCGCCGCCTCAATGGGCTGGATTGGTCTGCATGCGCCAGCCGGTTTGCCTGCTGCGATCTCAGACAAAGTCGAGGCGGCAGCACGAGTTGTGATGCTTGATCCGTCTATGACAAAGCGTTTGCTTGAGCAAGGTGCTGATCTAGCGGTTGATCCCTCTGCCGCGGCGTATGCAACCTTCGTTGCAAGTGAGGCAAAGCGCTGGGAAACCATTGTGAAAGCCGCTGGTATCCAGCCTGAATAACTAAAGGAATTAAACGTGATGAATGCTTTTCAATCTGATGCCTCGTGTCCCTTGGACGGTTTGGTTGTGCTGGATCTGACTCGCTTGGTGGCGGGCAATATGTTGAGTCTGCAGCTCGCAGATTTTGGGGCCGAGGTCATTAAGATTGAGCAACCGGGCAAGGGCGACCCCTTGCGAGATTGGCGTATCGAAGGTTTTAGTGTGCATTGGAAGGTGTACGCGCGTAATAAAAAAAGCGTCACACTTGATTTGCGTGCAGACGAAGGTAAAGAGTTGCTCTTAAAGCTTGTAGAAAAGGCCGACGTTTTAATCGAAAACTTCAGGCCTGGCACGCTAGAAACCATGGGTTTTGCGCCTGAGGTGTTATTAAAAAGAAACGCGGGTATTGTGGTGGTACGCATTTCAGGTTGGGGGCAAGATGGCCCGTATCGGTTACGGCCCGGGTTTGGTACCTTGGTTGAAGGTGTGTCAGGTTTTGCCGCAAAAAATGGCTTTGAGGATCGTGAGCCGGTGCTGCCGCCCTTAGCCATGGCTGACATGATTACGGGGCTGTATGGCTCTTTCGCGGTGATGACCGCACTTCGCCACCGAGATCAAACCGGACGCGGTCAGGTGATTGATCTGCCTTTGCTTGATCCGATGTATTCGGTGTTGGGGCCCTCGGCTGCGGTCTATAAACTGACGCAAAAAATCGACCCTCGTATCGGTAGTCGTTCAAACACCGCTGGTCCGCGTAACGTGTTTCCGACTAAAGATGGTCGTTGGATTTCGATGTCAGCGTCGATGCAAGTCATGGTGAATCGCTTGTATACCGCGCTGGGTGTTCCTGAAATGTTGACTGACCCTCGCTTTCGTACCAACGCAGATCGTGTTGCGAATGCTGATGCCGTTGAGGCGCCGATCCGTGCGTTTATCTCGACGCACACCCTGGAAGAGGGGATGGCATTCTTTGAAAAAAATGAAATCACTGCAGCCCCAGTCTATGCAATTGATCAGTTCATTGAAGACCCGCATGTGATTGCCAGAAAGATTGTGGTGGACATGCCGGATAAAGAAATGGGCTCTATACCGATGCATGCGGTGGTGCCGCGCTTGTCTGAATCACCTGGAGCGATTCGAAGACCTGCGCCCGAGTTGGGTGAGCATACTGCCGAATTGCTAGGGCGCATTGGTATCGATGCCGCAACACAGCTTGGCTTAAAAGAAAGAAAAGTGATTTGAGGGCGGCAACAATGAGTCAACCCAAAGCGATAAGACGGTCTTGGCTGATCGTGCCGGCTGATCACGAAGATGTGGTTGCTTATGCTGAGCCTCATTGTGCCGACGTGACGGTGCTTGACCTTGAGTACACCGTTGCCCCTAAAAATAAAGATCGCGCCCGCGCGGGTGTGAGTGAACAGATCGCTAAACTCGCAGCGACTGATCGCGAAGTCTTTGTGCGTGTAGATTGTGCAACGCGCTGGGCTGATGTGCGTGCTGCAGTCAGTCGCGGCCTAACAGGCATCGTGCTGCCATCGCCTGATGACGCGTCTGACATAACAGAGCTTGATGCATTCATCACGGCGCTTGAAAAAGAGCGTGGTATCGAACTTGGCACAACAGAAATTGTGTTGCTGCTTGAATCAGCAAAAAGTTTTTGGAATGCTGATGCCTTAGGCAGAGCCAGTGCTCGAGTGAGTGGGCTGGGTGTCGGACGTATCGATTTGTCGATGATGCTTGGCACGGTGCCTCAAAACGAATTTCGACTCTATCGCTTTTTAATGACCCGAACACTTGTTGCGGCTCGGATGCTGGGCAAACAGCCGCTCGGGGCGTTGTGGCGCCCAGGCTCGCGTGGCGGTGTGGCCACTATTGCAGACACTCTGCGCGCAGCCCGCGAGGCACGCTTGTTAGGGTTTAGCGGCTGTGTCTGTGCCGCACCTGAGCAAGTTGCACCGGTTAACACCGGCTTTGGCTAGATTGACAGAGAATTCAAGTCTGAACACTTTGTACAGTCATCATCTGGATACGTAGCAATGCCACCTTATATCCGCCGTTCTTTAATTTGCTTGTCAGTCGATGACCCGAAGCTTGCAGAAAAAGCCTTCGAGTCGTGGGCCGATGCCATCATTTTGGATATTGTGAAAAGCACAACGCAAGATTGGCAGCAAGTGCTCAAAGCAAAAATGCCGATTGCCATTGCCGCCGCAGCACACGGTGGTGCTGAAGTGTTTGTGCGCTTGAATGCGGCGACTGCACAGGCCGAGCTTGAGGCGACTGTGTTTGCTGGCTTGACTGGGGTGGTGCTGGTTGGTGTAGGGGATCGAGCTGAACTTGTGCGGCTCGGTGAGCGACTTGAGGTTCTTGAACGCGAGCGCGGCCTCGCCATCGGCTCAGTTGAAATCGATCTTGAAATTACCACCGCCCAGGGTGTTTGGAATTCGCTAGAGATCGCCCGTGCAAGCCCCAGGGTGGGCACCATGACCATCAATGAATCTGCCTTGTACCAAGATTTAAAGATCCCCTTTGAAACAACGCTCGAGGTCGAGCCAATTGAATTTATCAAAGGTCAAATCATCACTGTTGCCACCTCAGTCGAGGGTCAGGCGCAAGGGATGAGCTATCCGTTATGCGTATTACAGCATGAGCCAGATCAAGCCGCACTCACAAAGGCCATACGCCGCGCTCGAGACACTGGATTTAAAGGTGCCGTCTGCGCGCACGCCTCTTGGGTGAAAGCTTGTAACGAAGGCTTTCGACCAAGCCGGGACGAAGTTGAATATTACAAAGAGGTTCGACAAGTTTTTGCTGAAGGCTTGAAGCGAGGCTTAGCGTCAGTGCCCTTAAACGGAAAAATGATTGACGTGCCTGTTGATTTGCGCGCCGAGGTCTACCTCGAGTGGGCGGAGCGTGCGGCCGCGCGCGATCAGCAAAAAATTCAAGCGCACCAGCTTTGACAAGACCGTGTTCCAACGTTCAGACGTTATCCAATAAGTATGTTGATGTTTTCAACGCAGGCTTAACCTAGTTCAAAACAGGTCAATCCTTTGCGCTGACATTTGAAGACGAATTGATTTAGGAAAAAATGCTATGACGCACAGAGTGGCACGCTGTACGATGTTTGTAACGCCAACTAATCCACGCTTTATCGATAAAGCCTGGACTCGCGGCGGCGATGTTTATATTTTGGACATCGAAGACTCAATTCCGCTAGCTGAAAAAGCACGTTGTCGCAGTTTGATTCGCGAATCAATTCAAAAAGCCAACAAAGGCGGCGCGAGCATCTACGTTCGTATCAACAAGCCATTTGTAGATGCTGATTTACCTTGCTCAGTCTGGCCCGGTGTTGATCGCATCATGTTGCCTAAAACCGAAACCGCAGCCGAGATGCAATATGCCCACGGGTTGATCAGCCAGCTTGAAAAGGATCATGGGGTGCCAGTGGGATATATCGAGTTGTCACCCATGATTGAAACTGCACTGGGCGTGGTGAATATTCACGAGATTTTATCGGCAACGCCCAGAAAGATTTGGTCGATGGGCGGTGGCACGGGTTACGACATGGCGGTGAATCTGGGTATCGAGATGTTTGTCGACTTTGATCAGTATGCCTATACCTCATCGTATGTGGCATTGGCTGCGATGAGTCTAGGAATTGAGGCCTCTGGAGGGGTTTTTATTCATAATCCAACGGGTCGCGTGGATCAGAGCGACCATGCTATTGAAGAAGCTGCTATCTTGCATGCAGCAGGGGTGCGTCAGATCACCGCGCTGCATCCCAACTTTATTGAGCCCTTATGCAAAGGTCTTGCACCAACCGAGGATGAAATAGCATGGGCGCGGACGGTGTTGGAGGTTTATCAAGAGTTAACGCTTGCTGGCGAATCGGTGACGACCGTAGACGGAAGGGTCATCGATTGTTATGAGCATGCGCTTGCCGTTAAAACCCTAGAGTGGGGAAGTGCTTGTGTCGAAAAAGACCGATTTAAAGAGAAAGCACTGGCTCGTACGCACGCCTTGTTAGCGGCCACTGCTTAATCAGGTTTACGTCTGAAGCAAGGCTTGATTATTGACCCTAACCACGACCCTAGCGTTAGGATCTGTCTCTATTTCAGACTTGCCACAGTTGTATTAAACTCTTCCGCAGCCTAGCCTTGCCGCACTTCCTCGCATGCTAGCTCTGCTGCGAATGCCGTCTTGCAGCAGGGTCATTGCCTGATTGGCACAAAACACCGGAGACGTTCATGATTCAAAAGAAAGTACTTTCGAGACTCATCCTCGCGCTGGGCATTTTTGCGATGCCTGCGTCACACGCTGCAGAGCCGTTTCCGACCAAACCGGTACAAGTGGTCATTCCGTTTGCTCCAGGTGACACCGACAATATGCTGCGTCCGTTTATGGACAAGATGGGCGAGTTTTTAGGGCAGTCCGTCATCATGACCTATAAGCCCGGTGCGGGTGGAGGCATCGGTGCAGGGTTGGTGGCATCGAGCCAGCCCGATGGTTATACGCTTGTCGGTACCTCGCAGGGGTCGATTGTGGTAGTGCCGACCTTTAACAAAGAGGTTAAGTACTCAACCGACTCGTTTGCGCCCGTCGCATCGATTTCTGAGGGCGGTTTTATTTTGGTCGTGAAGGCAAATTCGCAATGGAAAACCATGCAAGAGCTGATCGAATACTCCAAAAAGAATCCTAAAAAAATCAACTACACGACCTCTGGTGCAATGGGCGTTACACACTTAATTGCAGAGATCTTTGCGAACGAGGCTGGTGTTGAATGGACGCATATCCCAGAGAAAGGCAGTGGCCCAGCAGTCACCGCTTTGCTCGGTGGACATGTTGAATTATCTTCTGCCGCAATTGGCCCTGCGATGGCCCATGTCCGTGCGGGGACTTTGCGAGCGCTCGCGGTATTCAGCGATAAGCGCTTGAAAGCGTTTCCTGATGTTCCAACGTTAAAAGAGCTTGGCTACAAAGTTGAAGCCCGCGCGCTGTACGGTATTTTGGCGCCTAAAGATACGCCTAAACCAGTGGTCGATGCGATTTTTTTAGCTGCTAAAAAAGCGGGTGAAAAGTATCAGCTGCAGATTAGCGACAGCCTGAGCTCTCTGGGCGCACAGATCGCTTTACTGGATCCCAAAGAGTATGCCGAGTATGTGGCCGATCAAAAAGCGATGTTTACGAAGGCAAAACAAACGCTTAAGTTAAGCGAGTAAGTGTAGAAATGACTGCGAACCGTTCGTTGCAATGACTACCCCTGGTCACTGAGTCAGCGAACGGTTTGCGTTAGCTCTTCTCGAACCATGGTTGCCATGCGTTCGGGCGTTGTACCTGGCGGGAAAAACGCAACGTATTTGCCCTCGCGGTTCATCAAATAGATGAATGCAGTGTGATCAACGAGATACTGTTGTCCGTTGACTTTCACTTTCTCGTAGAACGTTTTGTACCGGGTGGCGAGTTCTTTGGTTTGAGCTTCGGTGCCTCTGAGACCCAAAATCCGCTTGTCAAAGTGGCCTACGTACTTCCCAATTAATTCTTGCGTGTCGCGCGTTGGATCTAAGGTAATAAAGATCGCCTGTACGTTTGCGCTGTCTTTATCGAGCAGCGCCAGTAAGCGCGCAATATTCGCCAAATCGGTCGGACAAATATCCGGACAGAACATATAGCCAAAATAAATTAATACGACTTTTCCTTGGAAATCTCTTAAGCTGCGCGCGTTGCCCAGATGATCAGTGAGTGTAAAAGGAGCGCCCACATCACCCTTGCCAGACATCAATTCACTCATGAGACGAGTGGCCTCTGCTCTTGAATCAGAGGTTTGAGCCACACTACAGGGCAACGCTGCGGCCAGCCATAAGCCGGCCACAGCCAAGACAGCTCGCTGAAAAAAATGCATTAGCCGCCGAACTGAAACTCAGTCCCTGTCGTTGAGGTGACGAGACGATCTTTTAGAAGCGTGTGCATAGCTGTCACAAAGCCGGGGCCGGAACAGTGCAACGGAATCACGACATCAGGATTAAACTTTTTAAGAGCTTCAACCGTGGCGGTTAAGTATTGATCGGGTGCGGGAAATAAATGAAAACCACCCAAGACTGCGTGGACTTTGGTGACGCCCGAGACTTCGATCGCTTGTTGGACCGTGTTGACGATGCCAGCGTGCCCGCATGACGAGATGATCACTAAACCACGATCGCGAAGGTTAAAGGCAGTGCCGTGTTCGTGAACGTGTTCATCGGCTACAAACTTACCGTCTGCTTTTGCATTGAGTTCTGGCATATCGCAGCCAAGACCATTTTTCTTGCTAAATTCAACCAAGGTATTTGGCAATACTTTCTCAAAACTGGTACGGCCAATGATGCCCGTGGTGAAAGCATGGCCTTGCACAATGGTTGGTTTTTCGCAGTAAACAATCTTAACGTTTAGAGCGTCGAGTTCGCGGCGGTCTAAGACCCCCCAGTCGGCAAAATGTCCGGGGGCTCCGCTGGCGGTTTTACGGTTACAGAAGTTGTCTTCGCCTCCTACATACAAGGTCAGGTCTGCGGGTAGTTTCGAGCGATTCGCTTGTAGAAATGCGATTAAGCCGCCAAAGTGATCAAAATGGCCATGACTCAAAATCATGGCATGTTGTTGCTCAGGTTTGACGTCCATGATCTCCATGTTGCCCATCAGTGCGGTGGGCGTGTAGCCGTAATCCAACAGCATTTTCTTTTGCTCTTGCCCGATCCGCGACTCAAGCGCCAAAGCCAGACCCCATTCGTTGTGTAGCGCCTTACGGTAGTCTTTTGTCGAAATGAATGGTGTGCGTTTAATCTTGACCCATTGATTTGTACCAGGTCTGGGCGAATCGTAACTGCTGTCAACGATCACTTTGATATTCAGTGCGTCGATCGTGGGTACCTGCGTTGCCGCCTGTGTTGGCTTGATAAACGAGGTCAAGCTGGCACCCGCCAGTAAAGCAGATGAGCCTAGAATAAAGCGACGGCGATTTAATTTTTGATGGGGCATTTTTTGCTCTCGTCATTTGTGTGTACGATAGATTAATTCGATAAAAGAAATAAGACAACATGCGTACTGATCTGCCGGCCAGTTTTCCACTTTGGCCGCTCGCCGCAACGCTCACCACACAGAGCTTAGCCACGATGGCGGCGTATTCGTTTCCGGTGGTTGCGCCGGTGATTGCAAAAGACCTTCAGGTCCCAGGTACCTTGGTTGGTTTTTTTATCTCCACGGTTTACGGCGTTGGGATTATTTCTTCGTTGCTATCCCCGCGCTTTATTCGTCGTTATGGTGCAGTGCGAGTGAGCCAACTGATACTGATCGCAACGCTCGCGATGCTCTTGGCTTGCTCGTTGGGTAGTGTGCTATCGGTTGTCATCGGCGCCGCACTGCTTGGTTTGGCATATGGTGCGACGGCACCTTCAAGCACTCATTTACTTGTTCCGCGTACGCCTCCGGGCGTGGTGAACTTGGTGCTGTCGATCCGACAGATCGGTGTGCCCTTAGGAGGGGTGTTGGCAGGTCTGGTGATGGTTCCGTTGACCTTGCACCTAGGGTGGAGAATGGCACTTTTGTGTCAAACCGTCCCTGTGATCCTCGTCTTGTTGCTGTTGCAAATTGCTCGGGCAGGCTGGGATAGTGATCGTGATCCTGATGCCGAGGTGTTTTCCAAAGGGATGTTGTCACCTGTCAGGATATTACGTGAGGGTAGTGCGATCAGGTCTCTTGCGTTCGCAAGCTTTGTTTACAGTGGGTTGCAGCTTTGCTTTATTTCGTTTTTGACGGTTCATCTGACGAGCAAAGCCAGTTTTGATTTGGTTCAAGCGGGGCGTGCCTTAGCGGTCTATCAAATTTCTGCTGTGGTGAGCCGGCCGCTCTGGGGCTGGTTGGCCGATCAATACGTGTCAGCGCGACAACTGCTTATTGTGCAGGGTTTGATTATGTGTGTGGCTGCAGTGCTCGCGGGGCAGTTTGCCGAGAGTTGGTCGCAGCTGTTCGTGCTAATCGTCTGTGCAGTCGCTGGCGCGACAGCGAGTGGGTTTACAGGCTTGGCGTATGCAGAATGGGCGCGCTTGGGCGGCGCGAAACGAACCGAGGCGACAGGTTTAGGTTCTGGCATTATGTTTGCCGGTGTCATGATTATGCCGTCAATCTTTTCTGTCGCGGTCACCTTTTTTGATGACTATGGCATTGCGTATGGTGTGGCAGGTGGGTTAGCCGCGCTGTCAGGATTGCTGCTGTTTGCTTCTCGGCGCTCGACCTAGAAACAGTTGCTATCTAGGTCGTTGCTTTTCTATTGGTTAAGCCAATTTTTCGGTTACTCGTCGCGCACGTTGGCATCTTTAATGATCTTGCCCCAGTGCGCAAGATCTTTTTTGACCAGATCATCCATCTGCCCAGGTGTCATTGGCATCATGTCATAGCCATCCACGTTAATGCCTTTAATCACTGCTGGGTCTTTCATCACCTCGTTAAACGCGGGTACGAGTTTAGCCATGACTTCGGCAGGCAAGCCCTTAGGGCCGACAATGCTAAACCAGATCGCTGCATCAAAACCTTTGTAGCCTGACTCGTCTAGCGTTGGTACGTTAGGCAACATGACGCTGCGCTTCAGAGACGTGACAGCCAAGGGCTTAAGGGTGCCCGCTTCAAGCTGGGTCGCGGCTGAACCCAATGATGAAAACAAAAAGGGTACATGTCCACCCAAAACCTCAACCACTGCTGGGTTGCCGCCTTTGTACGGTACATGGGTGATGTTTAGGTTTTCACGCTTGTTCAATTGCTCGCCAGCCAAGTGGCCGACACCACCAATCCCTGACGTGCCATAGCTCCATTTTGACGGATCTTTTTTGGCCAACGCGATCAAGGTTTTAATATCTTTTGCAGGCGAATCTGGGCGCACTACGATGACTGTGCCACCGCCCGCAATCATGGCGATATTGGTAAAGTCTTTGAGCGGATCGTAGGCAAGCTTGCGCAGGTTTGGCAGGATCACCATGGGGCCTGAGTCGGTGATGTGCAAGGTGTAGCCGTCAGGGTCAGCTTTAGCGATCAGGTCAAGTGCGATCGAGGCGCCAGCACCGGGGCGGTATTCCATAATGAAAGGTTGGCCGATGATTTTTGCTGTGCGCTCGGCGATTGGGCGAATCAGCTTATCGGCGGCGCCGCCTGCTGAATAACCGATGATCATTTTGATCGGCTTGTTGGGGTATTGCGCGAGCACACTGGTTGAAAGAGCTGACAGGCCGAGCACCGCAAGCGCAGGTGCAATGATTTTTTTCAAGCCGTTCGATATTGTTTTCATAAGTGTCCTCTATAAACTTCGTTTTTTTCGTGCAGGATACGATCCTGCAAGTTAAGTAATGTTGCGAAACGTTATGACGAAAAACAGAGACTCTTGTTAGTGTAAAAGCTTTAGCGTTGAATCTGCACTCAGCTGAAGCTTTGACGACTTAGAAGATTCAAGGGTCTTGTTAAGCTTCAGAAAAGACTTGCTCAGGTTTGACCATACCTTTGACTTCAACGGCATTGCCCGAGGGATCTAGCACTAAAAATACGTGTTGCTCGCGCGGGGTGCCGATAAAAATATGATCAGGCTCCATGGCAAAAGGTGTATTCGCAGCACGTAAGGCCGTTAGCATTTTTTGGTAGACCGTACTCTCAACGATCACGCCAAAATGTCTTAAAGGATAGGGGTTTTTTCCGATATTGACCGACTTATGTGAAGCCTCAAGAGGCGATAACTGAGCCACAAGATGGTGGCCATAAAAATCAATATCAGCGCGATCAGCGATCACGCGCGTCACGCGGCAACCTAACAGGTCTTGATAAAAAGTCACTGTGGCAGCGATATCGCTAACGGGGATCGAAAGGTGAAGGGTGGCTTTAGTCATGAAAACAATCCAAGATCAGAACGGCTCAAGCATAATGCAATATTGAGTTTTCGAGGCATTTCAGCACAGCGCGCAGCCTTAGAATATCGAAGATTGGGTAACAGTGGGCGCGCACGCCCGCTAAGAACCGAAAACCATGAGCGATAGGAATCACCTATGCAGCCCCAAGATCTAGAAAAGTTAGTGACCTGGAAGATGCCCTTTGGTAAGCATCAGGGCAAGCTTTTAGCCGACTTGCCAGGTAACTACTTGAACTGGTTTGCCCGCGAGGGCTTTCCTGAGGGTGAGATTGGTCGTTTGTTGCAGTTGATGCAAGAAATTGATCACAACGGCTTAAAAGGCATTTTGGCGCCGTTGCGGGCGGGTGGTCGGTTGTCAGGGGCTCATAAGCTTATGAACAGGCTGTGAATATTCAAATAGCTTAAATGTACTTTGGTATTGTCGTGGCCGTGATTAGCATGAACACTGTTTAATCACTAGTCAGTGTTGTTATGAATCAATTGTCACAACTTTGGACAATACCGAATCCTGAATTTAGCCAAACATTTTTAGACGATAAAGCATCAGCGCTTTTCGAACGTTTGCGGCAGATTGACGTTGCGTACAGTCAAGTGCGCTTTGCCAGCAGTATGGCGGCTGAAGACTTGGTATTGATTGATGCCATCGCACATACAAAGTCTGCGATTAGCGTCTTTACCCTAAATACCTTGCGGCTGCATGCCGAGTCCATCGAGATGATCGAAACGGTTCATAGCCGCTACGGTATTACCATTCAGCAATTGCTTCCAGAACAGGCTTCGATTGAAGCTTACACACGTCAGTATGGCGAGAATGGCTTCTATGACAGCGTTCAAGCCAAAGAGCAGTGCTGCCGTATTCGTAAGGTGGTGCCGCTTGCGCAGGCCTTACAAGGCTGTCAGGCCTGGGTGACTGGACAGCGTCATGGTCAGGCCGTTACGCGCGCTGATCTGGCGTTCAAAGAATACGATCGCGAGCGTGGGATCGAAAAATTTAATCCGTTGTTTGACTGGACTGAAGCTGACGTTTGGTCATATCTCAAGGCGCGTTCGGTTCCCATCCATCCCCTTCATTTAAAGGGCTACCCCAGCATAGGCTGCGAGCCTTGTACGCGTCCGGTTCGTCAAGGCGAGAACGTGCGCGCGGGCAGGTGGTGGTGGTTACAAGAGCAAAAAAAAGAATGCGGTTTACACCAGACGTGAAATTATGAATCAACTTAATCATGCTTATCTTGATTGGCTCGAGTCCGAGTCAATTTATATCATTCGCGAAGTCGTTGCCCAATGTGCGCGGCCTGCAATGTTGTTCTCGGGCGGAAAAGACTCAGTCGTGATGCGCCACTTAGCCCGTAAAGCGTTTCGTTACGGCTCGCGCGCTGTCGAGCTGCCGTTTCCGTTGGTGCATATTGATACGGGGCATAACTATCCTGAGGTGATTGAGTTTCGCGACCGCTTAGTTGAGCGCGATCGCGAGACACTTGTGATCGGTCATGTCGAAGACTCGATGGCACGCGGTACCGTTAAGCTGCGCAAGCCCACTGACTCGCGTAATGCAGCACAGGCTGTCACGCTGCTAGAGACAATTGCCGAGCATGGTTTTGATGCCTTGATGGGCGGTGCACGTCGCGATGAAGAAAAGGCGCGTGCAAAAGAACGTATTTTTTCATTTAGAGATGAATTCGGACAATGGGATCCAAAAGCGCAGCGCCCTGAGCTATGGAGCCTATACAACGCACGTCTCTTCAGTGGTGAGAACATGCGCGTGTTTCCAATTTCAAATTGGACCGAACTCGATATCTGGCAATACATTCTTCGCGAACAGATTGAGTTGCCATCCATTTATTATGCACACGAGCGAGAGATTGTTCGTAAAGGAAGTTTGCTCGTGCCGGTCACTGATATCACGCCCAAGGGTGCCGAAGACAAATCTGAATTACTAACGGTGCGTTTTCGCACGGTAGGCGACATTAGTTGCACCTGCCCGGTTGCCAGTGTTGCACAAAATGCTCAAGACATTGTCAAAGAAACTGCGCTGACGCAAGTGACCGAACGTGGTGCCACGCGCATGGATGATCAAACGAGCGAAGCCTCGATGGAGCGGCGTAAAAAAGAGGGGTACTTCTAATG
This sequence comes from uncultured Alcaligenaceae bacterium, assembly GCA_937897265.1. GTDB lineage: Bacteria > Pseudomonadota > Gammaproteobacteria > Burkholderiales > Burkholderiaceae_B > Zwartia. The sequence continues at coordinate 1,811 of CALCPT010000288.1, read as the reverse complement.
TCACAAGACCTTATTCGCTTTATTACTGCCGGCAGTGTAGATGATGGAAAAAGCACGCTGATTGGACGCCTCTTATTCGACTCGCGCGCGGTGTTGGCCGATCAGGTTCAGACGCTCTCTAAGGCGCGCCATAGCCGTGTGCGTGCCGAAGATGCTGACTTTGACCTGGCCTTACTCACGGACGGTCTAGAAGCTGAACGAGAGCAGGGCATTACGATCGATGTTGCGTATCGCTACTTCACCACTGGCAAACGAAAATTTATTGTTGCAGATGCCCCGGGGCATGAGCAATATACGCGCAACATGGTCACCGGCGCTTCGCAATCGGACGCTGCGGTGATCTTAATCGATCCAACACGGCTAGATTTCAGCGTTGCGAAACCTAATCTGTTGGCGCAAACCAAGAGGCATGCCTCGATTGTGCGGCTTCTCAACCTGAAGCACGTCGTGTTTGTCGTCAATAAGATGGACCTTTTTGGATTCAGCCAAGAGGTCTTTCGGGCCATTACTGCCGCGGTGCAAGAGTTAGCGTCTACGATCGGCTTGCCTGCGCCGCAGTTGATACCGGCTTCCGCTTTAAAGGGCGGCAATATCGTATCGCGTAGTACCGAGGCTGCTTGGTATCAAGGCCCAACTTTGCTCGAGTGGTTAGAAACGATCGAAGATGCACCAGTTGAAAAAAATCTCGGCTTACGTTTTCCGGTTCAGTACGTGGCCCGGCAAGATGGGCAAGCTGCGGATGATTTTCGAGGATACTTAGGGCGAATCGAATCTGGCCAGATTTTTAAAGGTCAGCGAGTACGCGTGTTGCCTGCCGGCCTTGAAACGACGATTGCGCAGATTCACATTTCAAGCGGATCCGCGGTACCGCCAAGCTCGGAAGGTGCGGTGATGGCTCATGCGGGGCAGTCTGTTGTCCTCACGCTTACGGACGACGTAGATGTATCCAGAGGTGACTTAATCGTTGCAGCGCTTGAGGCCGAAGACTCACAACCTACACTGACAAAGAAAATAGTTGCTGACTTGTGCTGGCTAGATACTGAACCCTTGTCCCTAGCGCGTAAGTATCTTTTGCAGCACGCGACCAAGACGGTCTACGCAAAAGTACAGAAGGTTCAAAACGTGTTAGATATAGAGACACTGTCTGCCAGTCAGGGACAAACTGCAGTAGGACTGAACGACATTGGGCGCGTTGAGTTGGGCTTGCAAAGTGCGGTGGCAGCCGATTTGTATGAGGAGTCGCAGGCGACTGGTGCTTTTGTGTTGGTAGACGATGCGACGAAGTTGACGGTTGCTGCGGGCATGATCAGGGTGGCGAACTAGCAGACTTTCATTTGATTGCTCAATCAATAAGGTTGGATTGCTAATCCAACCTTATTTGCACTGTGTTTACTTCTTTGTATAGATTTGGTCAAAACTCGCACCGTCTGCGAAGTGCGCTTTGGTGGCAGCATCCCAGCCACCAAAAGCCTCGTCAATCGTAAATAGTTTTAGTTTGGGCAGACGACTTGCGTATTTCTCTTGAGCCCTTGGGGATGTTGGGCGATAGAAATTCTTTCCGGCAATATCTTGCCCTTCTTCACTATACAAATATTCTAAATATGCTGTAGCAACGGCGCGTGTTCCTTTTTTATCGACGTTTTTATCAACAATTGTCACCGGTGGCTCGGCAAGAATGCTGATGCTTGGATAAACAATATCGATTTTTGTACCAAATTCTTTTTCTAATAGGTACGCTTCGTTTTCCCAGGAGATTAAGACATCGCCTTGATTGCGTTGCGAAAAGGTGATTGATGAGCCGCGTGCTCCCG